>JALTZE010000124.1 GCA_027051315.1 Micavibrio sp. | reverse complement strand
AAGAAAAAGATATACCAACACAATATATTCACCAGTTAAAATCATATAAAAATGCTCTTTTGCAGATTTATCCTAATAAAAATATTAAATGCGCCTTATTATGGACAGATAAACCATTATTAATGCCCGTTACATCTATATAGCTGTGGAAATAGCCATATCATATACTTGACCTATCGAATAAGTAAGTCATATTTAGATTAGGGGTTAAATATACAAATCTTAAAAAGGACAAAAAAATGGCTACCGAACATGTAACAGATAGTGAATTTGAACAACGCGTATTAAACTCAACATCTCCTGTACTTGTTGATTTTTATGCTGAATGGTGCGGACCTTGCAAAGCAATAGCACCAATCTTAGAAGAAATATCAGAAGAAAAATCAGACCAACTCAAAATCGTTAAAATAAATATCGAAGAAAGTCCAGAAACACCAACAAAATACGGTGTAAGAGGCGTACCTACATTAATGATTTTCAAAGATGGACAAGTCATAGATACAAGAGTCGGCGGAATGTCAAAAACAGACATGTCAAACTGGATAGAAAACGCAAAATAAGAAAAGAGCTTAAAAAGCTCTTTTTTTTCATTTATAGCTAATTTAATAATTCAAAAAACGCCTAATACCAATTGTAATTCATTCATGAGTTACAATTGGAAGCTTGCGACCGCAAGTCGTTGCCAATGCAACGAAAGCAACGTGGCGTTTGAACGAATAGCCTATTAAAGGCTATTTAGTATTAAAGAGCATGACCCTAAGTAGCTGTAATAGGTCCTAGAACCATTATTACCTGACGCCCTTCAAATTTTGCTTCTGATTCAACTTTTGAAATATAGGATAATTCCTCTTTAACACGCTGTAACACTTCCATACCTATATCTTTATGAGCCATCTCACGCCCTCTAAATCTCATGGAAAATTTAACTTTATTTCCACCTTCAAGGAATTTTTTAGCTGCCTTAAGCTTTACCCCTAAATCATGTTCTTCAATCATTGGACGTAACTTAAGTTCCTTAACTTCAACAACTTTTTGTTTTTTACGAGCCTCAGAAGCCTTTTTCTGTTGCTCATATTTATACTTACCGTAATCAAGAATCTTACATACAGGCGGACTAGCATTCGGGGAAACTTCGACTAAATCAAGACCTGCATCTTCAGCTTTCCTAATAGCTTCAGATACGGAAACAACCCCGACCATTTCTCCATTTTCATCAACTAAACGAACCTTTTCAACTCGAATCTGTTCGTTAATTCTTGGCCCATCATCTTTATTTGGGCGTTGTTGTGGACTACGAATGACTAATTTCTCCTGTATTGTTAAAACATTTCACTTAAAGTTACAAAAAATAACTTAACAGCTTATTAATATGGTGCTTTACACTCATTGGCAAGAGATTTTATAGCTTTATCTATATCAATAAACTGTTGTTCTTTACTACCCAGCCTTCTTATGGCAACCGTTCTTTGTTCTGCCTCCCTAGCCCCCAATACAAACATAACAGGAACTTTTGCAACAGAATGTTCTCTTACCTTATAATTTATTTTTTCATTCCTAATATCAAGCTCAACACGAATACCCAAAGATTTTAGCTGTTCATAAACTTCTTTTGCATATTCATGGCTATCCTCGGTAATAGTAGCAATTACACATTGTATCGGAGCAAGCCATAAAGGAAGCCTACCAGCATATGATTCAATTAAAATACCAGCGAAACGCTCCAAAGTACCAAGCACAGCCCTATGAATCATAACAGGTCTATGCTTATTACCATCTTTTCCTATATAACAAGCATCTAGACGCTCAGGAAGAACAAAATCAAGCTGGCATGTTCCACATTGCCATGTACGCCCAATAGCATCTTTTAAATGAAACTCATATTTAGGACCATAAAACGCCCCTTCACCCTCTGCTATCTCATATTCAAGATTTAATTTCTCAAGAGCATCTTTCATCGCTTGTTCTGCTCTATCCCATACAGCATCATCACCTGCGCGCAATTCAGGTCTTGTGGCAAGTTTTACTTCAATATCTTCAAATCCAAAATCCTTATATACTGAATAAACCAACTCAACAAAATCCTTAACCTCAGCAAGTATTTGCTCTTCAGTACAAAAAATATGAGCATCATCTTGCGTCATCTGACGTACACGCATCAAACCATGTAATGCACCATGCGCCTCATTCCTATGACAGCAACCAAATTCCGCCATTCTTATCGGTAAATCTTTATATGATGTAATCCCCTGTTTAAATATCTGAATATGAGCAGGACAATTCATAGGTTTTAAGGCCATCAAACTCCCCTCACCTTTAATAACAGGACCCTCCTCCTCTATATTAGGTATTTCATCAGGAACTACAAACATATTTTCACGGAATTTACCCCAATGCCCCGAGGCCTCCCACAACTTATTATCAATCAATTGTGGTGTCTTAACCTCAACATAACCTGCCCCACTTAAACGTCTTCTTATATAAGATTCTAACTGGTTATAAATGGTAAATCCCTTTGGGTGCCAGAAAACAGAACCCTGAGCCTCCTCCTGAAAATGATAAAGATTCATTTCTCTACCCAATTTTCTATGGTCCCTTTTTTCCGCCTCTTCTAATTGAGTAAGATAATCTTTTAGCTCTTTATCATTTCTCCATGCTGTTCCGTAAATACGATTTAGCATCTCATTTTTAGAATTTCCTCGCCAATATGCGCCAGCGACTTTCATCAATCTGAAAGATGTTCCTATATGTTTGGTAGTAGGCATATGAGGTCCCCTACACAAATCAAGCCACTCACCTTGACGATAGATTGATACAGGTTCATCTTCAGGCAATTCTTTTATAATCTCGGCTTTATATTTTTCACCTTTACTTTCAAAATATTTTATCGCTTCATCTCTATCCCATATTTCACGAACAAATTCTTCACCTTTTTCGATAATTTGGCGCATCTTTTTTTCTATCGCTGCCAAATCTTCCGTAGAGAAAGCTTCTTTACGCCCAAAATCATAATAAAAGCCATTTTCTATCGAAGGTCCTATAGTTACCTGAGTACCAGGAAATAGCTCCTGAACAGCCTGCGCCATTACATGCGCTGCATCATGGCGAATTAGTTCAAGAGCATCTTCTTTATTATCTTTGGTAATTATTTCTAGCTTAGCACTAGTTTCAATCGGAAGCGAAAGGTCGCAAAGCTTCCCATCAATTTTTACCGCAATCGCCTTTTTAAACAAGGACTTTGAGATTGACTCAGCTATCAAAGCACCTGTTACACCTGTTTCATAATTTCTAACGGCTCCATCAGGGAAAGTGATTTCTATTTTATTTTTTGCTGCCATATTAACCTGCGACACTTTTTATACTTCCTTTTCTTTGAAAAAAACAGATTATCATATAAGCCTTGTTAAGAAGTATTTTCAAGGGGTAACATACAAAATATAACATATTGAACAATATTTTTTATCTCTCACCCAAAGAATTCTCCAAGGTTTTCTTAAATGGTTTAAGAAGATAATCAAGAATAGTCTTTTTACCTGTCATAATATCTACAGAAGCCACCATACCAGGTTTTATAGGTAAAATTTCACCTTTTCTTTTCAAAGAATTTTCATATGTACTGATTTTCACACGATAAAAACTTTCCCCCTTCTCATTAGTTATACTATCGGCAGAAATATCAACTACCTCACCATCAAGCCCTCCATATATAGAAAAATCATAAGCCGTAATTTTCACAACTGCCTTTTGTCCAGGATATAAAAAAGCAATATCCGAAGGTTTTATCCTAGCCTCGACCAAAAGCTGGTCATCTCTTGGTACTATTTCCATCAAAGGTTCACCAGGTTTTACAACTCCACCTACTGTGTTTATTTTTATATCTTTTACCGTACCATTAACTGGTGATTTAATTTCGGTTCTTGTTTTTCTATCTTTTAAGGCACTTAATGTTTCTTTTATAGAATTCATCTCTATCAATTTTGTAGATAATTCTGATTGCGCTTCTGCCTGAGCAGTCTTTTTAACTTCATTTATTCTAGCCTGCGCCTCTAAAACGGCAGATTTAGTTCTTGGTAAAGCAAGTTTTACTCCATTTAGCTCAGTTTCTTTTTCCTTAATACCACGTTCAAGCTGCAATAATTCAACTTTCGGAGCACTTCCACGTTTTACTAGTGGCTCTATCATTGCTTTTTCTTCTTTGGATAAAGATATAACATTCTCAAGGTCACTAATTTTTTTAGTAAGTTCAGAAACTTCTTGTCTTTTTTGCGATAATTGCTCTTCCAGAACCCTTAACTGCCCCTGCAATCTTGATTTATTGGCATTAAACGTATTCATCTCCTCTTTCACACTCTCAGGAGCAACCTTAACAATATCTTCTGGAAATTCTAAAACATCTTTTCCTTCAGCCTCAGCCTGCAATCTTGTTATCGTAGCCATAAGACCATAATAACGTGCTGTATTAGACCCAAGGTCAGAAGCAGCACTAACATCTCTAAGCTGCATCAAAGGCTGCCCTGCTTTCACGTCATCGCCTTCTTTTACAAAAAATTGCTCTACTATTCCACCTTCAAGATTCTGGACAACCTGTATCTCACTTGATGGTATAATTTTTCCATCACCTCTGGTTACTTCATCAATTTCAGCAAACCACGCCCATACGATAAGAAAGAAAACCGCAAAAACAATTGTAAGCAGAATCATATGTTTCGAAAGTGGCATTTCATCATCTGTTTCAAAGAATTTATCTGCTTTTGCTTCCAAAATACTTAATTGCTTTTTACTAAGAACATCTTTTATATCAAGCCATTCTTCTTCAGTTTTTCTTTTCTTTTTATTATTAGCCATATTACTCCACCTCAAATCTTATCATTTTCGGCCTGAGTGCCATATTGACGAGCCTGTAATTTGGCAATAACTTCATCTCTTGGACCATATGCAACAATACGCCCTTTATCCACCAATATAAGCTTATCAACCAAAGAAAGCATAGAACCTTTGTGGGTAATCAATATAGTAGTCTTATCTTTGCCTATTACTTTAAGCCTTTTAATAAGCCTATTTTCCGATGCAGGGTCAAGAGAGGCCGTAGGCTCATCAAGAATAAATACAGGAGGGTCATATAATAATGCTCTTGCAATTGCAACTGCCTGCCTTTGCCCTCCTGATAATGCTTCTCCTCTTTCCCCAACGGGCGTATCAAGACCTAATTCCGAATCACGTAAAAACTCCATCACACCTGATAATTCAGCTGCTCTTATAACAGCAGCATCAGAAGCCGTTTCATGCCCCATAGTAATATTTTCACGCACCGTACCATAAAATAAAGTAGCTAATTGCTGTACATTACCAATATTACGGCGCAAATCACCAGGGTCAATCTGACGTACATCTGTACCATCAAGAAGTACAGAACCACTATCAGGCTCATATAAATTAAGCAATAAACGCTCTAACGTAGTTTTCCCTGAACCAACTGCTCCAATAATACCAACCTTTTCCCCTGCATCTACAGTAAATCTTACATTATTCAAAGCAGGGGAAGTTTGCCCAGGATAAGTAAAAGTAACATCTTTAAATTCTATCTTCCCCTTTACATCAGGGATTGAAACAAAATGCTTATTAGCAGGTCTTTCTACAGGCTTTTTCATCAAATCATTAAGCTGTGTAAGAGCTTCTCTTGATTGTTGAAGTCTTGTTAACAATCCTGCAACTTGTGATAATGGAGCCATAGCCCTACCATTCATTATAACACAAGCGATAAGAGCCCCCATTTTAAGGTCACCCTCACTTATCAAAAATACTCCTACTATTACAATAGCAACACTTGCCAATTGCTGTATCAATGTTGCAAAATTCACCGAAAGTGCAGCTATCTTTTTTGATTTAACAGCTAATCTTGAAGCTTTATCAGTTAACTCTTCCCATTTTCTCTGCGTGTGTCCTTCAGCCGCTTGAGTTTTAAGAGCTTCCAGCCCTGTAATAGTTTCAAAAAGCAAAGCATTCTTTAATGCACTCTCATGCATGGATTCTTTAACAATCTTTTGCATCTTTGCCTGAAGATAAAGACCATAAATAACTACAATTGGGATTGCGATAGCAGGAACAAAAGCTATTGGTCCTCCTATTATTGCAATAATAATAACAAAAAAGAACATAAAAGGAAGGTCAATCAACGATGCCATGGTAGCAGAAGTAAAAAAGTCCCTTAATGTTTCAAATTCTTTCATATTACTGGCTAAAACACCAGCACTAGCAGGACGCGCTGAGATTTTCATACCTAATATTTGCTCAAATAACGATGCAGATATTTTAACATCAGCCTTTCTACCAGCATAATCAAGAAATTGAGCTCTCAATTCTTTTAAGAAAAAATCTATCAAAAATACAACAATCACACCAAATGCCAAAACTTTCAAAGTATCAAAAGCATTATTCGGTATAACCCTATCATAAACATTCATAATAAATATCGAACTTGATAAAGCAAAAATATTTATCATCACCGCAGCAAGAACAACTTGCATATAGATTTTCTTATTATCCTTTAGAACTGACCAAAACCAGCTCCTACTATTATCAATTACCGCAGGTCCCGCCCTATCATCTGTACGTGCTACAGGACGTACAAAAAACACATAACCCGAATAAATTGCTTGTAATTCTTCTTTACTCATCTCCTTTTCTTCATCAGGAGTTTCTGGAAATTGAGTAATAAATTTAATTTTCTTCGTTTTTTTAGATATCTTTACTGATTTTAATATACATGCCTGTTTATTAGCAAGAACAAGCACACAAGGCAGATTCGGAGCTATCGCAATAGCATCTAATGTTTTTTCAGCAATAACAGCATTAAGGTCGGCTCTCTTAGCAGCACGAATAAGCAATGATGGAGTAATTCCTTCAGCAGATATAGGAAGACCAGATGTAAGAGAAGAAGATGACGTACGCCTGCCATAATATCCTGCCAATAAAACCATACAATCAACTAATGGCTCTTTAATTGCCATTCTGTCAACTTGTAAAGCCCAGCTATTATTATTTTCCTTAACATTATTACTTGAATCAGTTGCGGCCGCAGATTTCTTTTCTCTACGACCGCTCTTTTTTTCTTCTTTGCCTTTATCACTCACATTGAGCTCCTAACCAAAACATCAGATAATCATAGACCAACTCAGATTGGTAAATTACTGGTAATTATCTGTCCAATCAGTTTCTTTTGGATAAGCAACCTGTAATGTAGGAAGAAGCTTACCTTTAAGAGCTACAAGACGATATACAGCAAAAATCTCAAGAAATTTTGAATTAATCATATTGGAACGAGAAACAAACCACTCATTCTGAGAATCAAGAACATCAAGAAGTGTACGCCTATCTAGATTAAATTGGTCCATATAAGCAGCAACAACCTGCTGATTAGCAGCAGCCTGAGCCGCAAACTCTCTTGCTCTTTCACCTGCTGATATCATTCTTGCCCATGTCTGACGAACATCATCTTCAACACCTCTAGCAGCATCAGCACGTCTTTCTTTACTTTCTGCATGACGATAAACAAATTCACGCGTTCTGTGAATATCACCACCACCTCTATATAAATTCCAATTCATTGTAACCAAAGCAGAAGCACTTGTATCTCTTCCATCAACACCACCAAGGTCATTACCCTGACGCGCATTTAACTGTAAATCAAATTCAGGATAAAGCGTAGAACCACTTCCTTTCCACTCTGCTTCTGCAACATCCATATCTGCTTCAAAAATATCAAGAGTTGGACTTGTTGTAAGAGTTACTTTCACCTCTTCTTCAACATTTGCTGAAAGCAAATCAACTGGCACTTCTGGCATTTGTAAATTCTGCGGCGCATCACCAACACGCTTGATATAATTAGATTCAGCAACCCTTAATTGAAGACGTACATTTGATTCTTGCGCTTTTGCCGAAGCAACCCTTGCCTTTGCCTGCTCAACATCAGCTTGTGTAGAACGACCTGCCCTTGTACCATCTTCAATTTGCTCAAGAATAGCAATATGTTCAGCAACATTCTCACGTGAAATTTTTAAAAGCTGACGTTGACGTAAAACCTCCAAATATGCCTCGACAACATCAAGACCTACAAATTCAGCTGTTTCTCTTACACGGTTAGATGCAGATTTTATACGATTACGCTGACGCTCAACCTCATATTTTGTATCCCAACCATCAAAAAGCATTTGTGTAAGCGTAAGACTTGTTTCATAACGCCACATATTCTCTTCACCACTTGTAGAACGTGCTCTAGTTCCAGGATCATCAGTATATTCATATCCAGTATCAGCACTTAAATCTAGTGAAGGAAGATATAGTGCTTTGGCTTGTGCAAGCTCTTCATCAGTCGCACGACGATTATTTTCAACTATCCCAGTTTGTGGATTTGTTGCAACACCAACAGCAACAGCATCACGCAACGTTATAATTTTATCTTCTTGCGACATAGAAGGAGAACTACTGACCATTACAGCAGCAACTCCTAAGACTACACCATATTTTTTTAAAAATCTCATCTAACTCTCCTTACCCCATAAAGGTAAAATGTAAAAACCCTACATAGAAAATATCATTTAAAAACAATAAATCAACCAATATTATATATCCCCTGAATAAATTATCTAAAAAGGGGATATAATTATTATGCTACATCTAACAGACCGTTATTAATTAAATCATCAACACTTACACCTGTCACATTATCAACAACAACAATTTCATTAGCATTCGCGGCATTGTTAGTTCCATTAACATCAATAGATATAATTGTATTTCCTGTATCTTCAGTTGCATAGACAAAATCATTTATTGAGTCTGTCAAAGGATTATATTCTTCAAGCAATGCAGAAATATCAATTATATCACCCTCCATAGCGTCAAAATCAGCAATATTATCAACTCCATCTGTTAAGGATTGGAAAACAAATATATCTGCATCATTATTGCCATATAACACATCATTTCCTTCACCACCGATTAGAACATCTCTACCATCATTACCAAATAGAGTATCATCACCTGCCTCACCTCTGATAAGGTCATCACCAGCGCCACCATCTACTATGTCATTACCTTCACCAGTAGCAAAGACCTCACCATCATCAAAACCAACAGGAGCATCATCTCCAGATGTAGCAAACATAGTAAAATCTTTAACAACAGGTACATATGCTGCTTCAAGATTACTATCAAATCCATCAACATCTTGTACTTGATAATTAATAACACGCAACCCGTCAACAATATTAGAATCATCACTTGTCAAAGTAATAGATTCTAGAACCTGTTCATAAACTGCTTTTGTTGCCTCACCAGTAATAACAACTGACCCATCATCAGAAGAAACAACAGACAATCCAGCATCATATGTAACTTCCAAAACATCGCCTGTTTTATAACCTTCTCCAATAGTAACAGTGGCAGCCCTAATTACATCAGAATATAAATCATTTATTCTTACATCATTGGCAACCGTTACAGGACTAAAACTATATACTGTATTAGGCTCAACTGTGAAATCAAAGATTATATCTTGGTAATCTTTATCTCCAAGATTTGGTAAATCTTCAAAACCAATCCTCAATGTTGAGTTATCATTCAAATCAGCAAGACCAGAAACAACATGATTCATACCATCAGGATTAATATTTTCATTAACCCCACGTTGAACTGTGTGATAAACGGGACCAGAAATAATTGTTTCTGCACCATTACTATCTGTATAAATTAATGTTATATCATCTGCTGTATCTGTTGTTCTTGCAACACGCTCACCTACTTGACCATAACCATAAACAAATGATAACGAACCATTATCCAAATCAAGCCCAGCATAACCATTATTAATAGAATAACCATTAGCAACAACAAAGAAACCAAGGTCCATACCGTTGCCATTTGCTCCAGCAATATCAAAAGAAATACTATCACCATTTATTGCACTCTCAGCATCAACAATCAGGAATCTAACTCCAACTATTGACCCATCATCAGCAATATCATAAACACCAAGAGTATTTTCATATCCAGCACCCTCGCTCACGAATGATATTGAACCTGTTGTTTGGTAATTAATATCAAAATCATTATAATCAATACCAACAGCAGCATATTCAGGAGCATCAAGAGGCTGACCTTCTACAAGCTCAGGGAACTTCACACAATCTATAAATTCATGGTCATATTTTGTTTCTGTATAAACAAGCCCTTCATAATTAGAAACAACAGTAACATGCGGAGCAGTATAACTTCCTCCCTCACCATCAATTCTAAGAATAGCAGTATCAGAATCACCGTCCGCATCAGTTAATGTATATATAAATTCATCATTAGGTTTTTCATATATATCAGGAAGGTCAACTTTAACTGAATTAAGCAGGAATGAAGCACGTTCACCATCTAGAACCCCACCATCAACTGAATAAATATCAACTGATTCTATCAACGCACCAGCGCCAAAGTCAGCACCAGCCAAAGTAAATGTAAATAAACCACCATTTACATCAGAAGGATTCATAATCACTTCACCAGTAACTTTATTACCATCAGCAAGCGTTACTTCATAATCAATACCATCACCAATATTATTATCACCAATATCAGCAACAGTAATAGTAAATTTGGCAGCAGCGCCCTCATCAGAGATGATTTTTAATGTTTCACCTTGGGGCCATATCTTTGTACTGTCATTACTATCAAGATTATCAATACCTATACCAACACCTGTACCATGTTTTGATGTATCTCTCCATACAAGGTCAGCATTTGTTATATTATCGCCAACTTGTATTGTTATACCATTTTTCGAAATACTTCTTTGAATGGAATTTTCAACATCTGATTCTTGAGCAACATACTCATTTGTATCACCTTCTATATAACCGCCATTTGGCCATTGGCTATAATCGAATAATGTATATGTGTAATCACCATCTGCATCAATCTTAAGTTGACCATAACTACCATCAATTGTTGCTACACCTGCTTCAGGAACAACAACCTCATTTGTACCAAATGCTATTTTAGTTACATTATTATCAACATCTTGTGAAATATCATCATTAACAACAACATTGCCTGTTACATCTGTATCACCATAAGCAATTGTTGCACTATCATCTTCAGCTGCAAGACCATCATCCAAAGCTCTAATACGGATAATTGTTTCAGCCTCATCACCATCAGCATCAACAGCCCTTACACCAAATGACATATAGATTGCTTCATTATCATTTGAGGTATCAGCATGGTCAAGCGGAGCTTTTAATGTAAATGTGTAATTACCTGTATTTTCATCAATATCAAGTCTAAATACTTCAGTTGCACCTGCTGTACCAACATATGAATTACCAACAACCGCAACAACAACTGCAACACCAGCAGAACTCAATCCCGCACCTGCATATGAACCATAATAATTAAATGAAGATGCAGTAGTAGGAGCAAACACACCAGGATTATCACCGTAGAAATTAGCTTGCACCACACCAGTAACAACATCATCACCGCTATCAAGATTTGTATCATCAACCGTTTTCTTAGAAGGTTTGGTAATAGTAGGCTGATAATCTCTATCAATAGATACGTTAAATCTGACCTCATTCATGGCACTATTGTTATCAGGTGCACATTCACATTCTTCATCAGTCTGATTTGCCTCACTAGCAGTAGCCTTAACAACAAGCTCAAACTCTTTTTCTGCTTTAGCAGGTACATTTAGCTCAAGCTTATCAAGCTGTGTAACATCATCAACAATCCATATCCCTGAATTTGCCGATGTTTCAACCGCTCCAGTAATTGTATAACCTGCTGGAACACCTTCTATTCTTACTTCTGTAATAGCTTCGGAACCATCTATATCAGCAACAGCAGAAGATATATCAAGATTTACAACACTTACACCATGCTCATCAGACTCACCAGAAACATCATTTGCATTAAGGTTAGGAATATCAGCAACTGAATCAACAACTATAGAAATATCTTTAGTCGTAACTTCTGTAGTTTGATATACAGGCTCATAAGAAGAAACAACAAGCTGCAATCCTGCTGGATGGTCAATATCACTATCAGCAGGAGGTATCAAAGAAGGTCCCACCATAGAAGAAGTAAAATTCTCACCAGCAGGTAATACCAACGTCCATTGACCTGTAGCAGGATTAAAAGAACCACCTGATTGTGAAACATCAACACTCCAGCCACCAGAAACATCAATACCAACCAAAGCAACTGTCAACACAGCATCAGAGCTGGCACTAGCAGGGTGTGAAGCCACAAAATCAATTACCGCAGGATGCTGTCCAGCTTCTTCACCAAAGGCAAGAGCAGAATCTTCAAATATATAAAAATTATTTGCTTCAACAAATGGAGGGTTAGGCTTGTAATATTCACCATTAATTGAAAGTACAGCGTTATTCGAGTCACCATCAGAATCTGTTAACGTATAAACAAAATCATCATCTCCCTTTTCATATGGATATGTAACTTCCACACTATTAAGTAAGAATGAAGCACGATTACCACCAGCTACACCGCCATCAATTGAATAAACTTCTACGGACTTGATAGCTTGACCATAATCAGAAGATTCAATTGTTAAGGTAAACAGACCACCGCTTATGTTACCTGCTTCCATAATAACTTCGCCATCAACTACTGTATCATCAGCTAAAGTCACCTTATAATCAAGACCATCGCCAATATTATTATCACCTATATCAGCAACAGTTATCTCATATTTTGCAGCTTCTTTAGCAGCAGAAATTACAATAGATTCACCAGCTGGCCATACTTTAGTACTATCACTAGAACTATCCAAATCATCAATACCAAGACCAACGCCTGTACCGTGCTTACTTGTATCTCTCCATACAAAATCACCATTTGTAGGATTGCCCACTGAAATTGTTATATCATCTTTTGTAATCACATCTTGTAATCCCGCTGCGTCTATTTCCTCCGCAGCAAATGTATGAACCTCAGGAGTTCCGCCATTTGGCCAATCTGATACAGGTTTAATTCTATATGTATAATTACCATCTGCGGCAATTTCCAATACACCATAATTACCTTCAATTGTCGCTGTACCTGTTTCAGGAACATCAACCTCATTTGCACCAAATGCAATTTTAGTTACATTATTATCAACATCTTGTGAGAAATCATCATTAACAACAACATTGCCGCTAACCTCATCATCACCATAAGCAATTGTTGCACTATCATCTTCAGCTATTAAACCATCATCATACGCTGTGATATTGATAAATCTTTCATCAGTATCATCTCCATCAGCATCAACGGCCTTTATACCAAATGAAAGAGTAATTGCATCATTAGCATCATTTACATCACCATGGTCCAAAGGAGCTTTTAATGTAAATTTATAATTTCCATCTGTTGCTAACTCCAAAGTAAACACTTCAGTAGCACCAGCCATACCAGTATAAACTCCCGCTGCATAAGTAACAACAACAGCAACACCAGCAGATGTTAAATTACCATCTTTCAACGAACCACCAGAAACAAATGAATTAGTACCCACAACCTCACCAGGTCCATCATTAAAATATTCTGCAGACACCGAACCTGTAACTACATCATCACCAAATTGAAGATTTGTATCATCTACATTTGCATCAGTAATTTTTGTTATTTCTGGAACATCATCATTTGTAATTACAACCTTGAATCTTGTTGTATTTCCTGCAGAATTATTATCATAAACAAAATTTCCGTTACTATCTTCATATTCTCTATCACTAAGATTAGTTTCAGTAGCAACCGCAACAACTTTCAAATAGATTTCTTCTTCAGCACCAGCAAAAACATTCAATTTAAGCTGGTCAAGCTGTGTAACATCATCAACAACCCATGTGCCAGAACCAGAAACAGTTTCAGTTGCTCCAGTAATTGTATAACCACTAGGAACTTCTTCTATTCTCACTTCTGTAAGTGTTTCAGAACCATCTATATCAGTAACTGCTGCAGAAATATCAAGATTTACAGAAGTAACATTAACATCATCACTTTCATGCACAACATCATTTGCATTAAGATTAGGAGTATCAGCAACAGCATCAACAATCACGTTAAATACATACTCATCTGCATAACCATATGTATCAGTAGCAGGCTCATATGCAACCGCATTAAGAGTAATATCAGGAACATCAACATCACTATCAGGAGCAGGTGTAAATGTAAACACACCTTCATAATTTGTATTTTGTGTACTTATCTCTAAAACATATTCACCAGCATTTGCACCCGCAACCCATGCTTCACCATTAGGACCATTCTCCATAGTAAATGAATTTTCATTCGCATTACCATTTAAGACCCATAAAGGGTCAACATAAGCTGTAACAGTAAGCTGTTCTGCGCCACTGCCATTATTATCAAGATTTGCATAAACAACAACACCTGTTGAGCTATCTTCAAGCAGATACACACTATCACCCTGAATCCTAGCACCAACTTCCGGAGGATTTGCAACAGGTTTCCACTCAACATTAAATTTAGTAGTTGCCGAATTTACATTATCGGAAAAATCATATTCACCATCATTATAAACATCTTCATTAAATACGGTAACTTCTAGATTAAAATCACCAAAATAATCAGAATTAACGGGATTAATCTTAAGACCAGCAATCTGAGCAGGAGTAAATGTCCACACTCCACCTCCATTATTCGTACCCTGATTAAAGCTAAAACCTGATGGAACACCTGATATCTGATAAGCTGCAATCTCTTCAGAACCATCAAAATTATCCACCCCAAGCTTTCCTGTAAAATCAAGGTCAATCGCATCACCTTCATTACCAGAAATATCATCTGCAATAATCTCAGGCTTATCAGCAACCGCATCTACAGTAACAGAAAAAGCACCAGTTATTTTACTTTCAAGACCAGTAGCAGGGTCATAATTAACCACAACTACATTTAAATTTGATATATCAACATCACTTTGAGCAGGAGGTGTTAAAACAGGACCACCTGTAAAAGTAGTGTCAGTAGTAACATATGACCAAACACCAGTAGCAGGGTCATAAGAACCAACAGAACCACCCACCGTCCAATCAGCGCCAATACCTGTAATAGAAATTCGAAGCTCTACCCCCGCACCATTACTATCTGCAAAAATATTTATACCAACAGAACCATCTTCCTTAACTCTATGACTTGGTAAATCTACTGACGGAGAAACAGGCGGGACAGCACCATTTTGATTATTACCAAGATAATTATAATCCTCAAATTGTGGAATATTATAATTAAGCGCAGTTGGATTAATCGGACCCACATCATCCAAACCATTAAGATTTGCAGGGTCAACATTACTTTCAAAACCAAAACCACCACGACTTGAACCACCAGCACCGCCACCAGCAGCAGGAGCTATATCAGCAAGGTCAGCAGCGACCATATCTGACATATTACCATCTCTTACATCAGCTTGGCTTTCAGGAAGATTATCAATCTTCTTTATTACATCTTCCATATTCTTAGCATCTGCATCTGCATCTGTATCTTCAACTTTTTCTTCAAACTTAAAACCATCACTAGGCAATGTTTCTTCGCCAGCAGCAGGAGCAATCGAAAGCATTTCCTCTATAACTTCTGGAGAAATATCATCATTCGCCATCTGTGTTTCACGAACAGATGTTTCTTTCTTAGCTACATCTACATCTTCTTCAACTTCAACATCACCCAATTTAGCAATCTGATAACCATATTCAACTTGTGCGGGAGAGATAAAATCACCATCAGCAAAAGCAATCATATCGCCTTTCATATCACCTGAAAAAGCATCAAAACCATGAAGAACTATACTAGAACCATTAGGAAATGACATTGAAAGTACATCACCTTCATATAAAATTTCATCAGCATCAGAAATATCAAAATCAAACTTAATCTTCTGACCTTCTTCCATTCTTATTTCTCTTGTAACATTTTCAGAAGGAGCAGAAATAACAATCGGGCTATCGCCAGCGGGAGAATTACTAGCAATTATTTCAGAACCATTCAAAGTAGCAAATAAATCATGGGGATTTATAACATTACCATCATTCATCTCAAAGATTGTAGAATTAGACGAAGCAAGATTATCAAAATTATCAATCATCATAACTTGACCATCTGTAAATTTAATTTCCAACCCTCCTTCAGGAGTAATCCTAAAATTAACTATATCATTTACACCAAAATCAAATTTATGATTTAATCCTTCTTCTGGACTGACAGTATAAACCGAATCAGATGATGGAATTTTATATATATTACCGTTCGCCATGATATTCTCTCCCTTTTTATCAAGACCGCCGCACCAAAAGCACGAATAAAAATACTTAACAAATTGTTAACGAATTGAAAACATTTTTAACAATTTTTTAACATTTAGTCAAGAAATTATGAAAAATGGTGTTGTAAAAAATAGAAGGGGGTCAAGATAAACTCTCTATAAACCATAGCAAGTATACGCTAGAACAATATTAGAAAAGCAACATATTAAAATAAAAAATAATAATAAATATAATCATTG
>JALTZE010000123.1 GCA_027051315.1 Micavibrio sp. | reverse complement strand
ATCTTAAACCTAATCGGAGCAAAAATAAAAAAACTAACAAAAGACACTATAACTTTATATGACCCACAAACAAAACAACAAAAAACAATAAACCTAAAAGAGCTAACCTTTGAAGAATACCCATTTTTAAAGCCATTAATCTGGTGGGAGTGATGTTAAAAGAGGTAAGCTTAATTATTAATGCATATAAAAAGTCTAACATTTTTAAGCAACTTAAATTTGAAGATATTGGATTTATTGAAAAATTATCAATAGCTTTTATTTTAGTATTATTGATACCTTATTTGTATTTTAAAAATATTTATTCAACAATTATAATACTACCTCTTGAGGCTGTAATAGGATATTTTACTATTTTACGAATTGAAGCTATTTTGATTAAAAAAAATAAATTAGAAAAGTATGTTCCATTCATGAAGCTTCACAGAAAAGATTGGCAAGGTTTGAGATATTGTCTTTTCATAAGAGAAGTTGAAAGTTTAGACTTATCTCTTGAAGATATTGAACAAATAAAGAATACACTTTCACATAGTTTACAATATGAAAAAGAAAACAGTAAAGTTATATTTGAGAAAAAAACGTGGATATTAATTATGTCTATAATAGGATTATTTTGGAATTTTTTGGATGTAAAAACAGAGGATTTTCCTAAACTTATGCAAGAACTTATAGATGAACATAAATTTGGGATATTTATTATTTTGTCTATATCTGTAATATCATTAGGTGCAATATTTATATCTTTTAGGTATTCTATTAAAACAAAAAGAGACAAATTAGAGGAAATTCTACTTTTTTTAGAATGGTATAAACATAAATTAAAATGATAAAATTTAGTAAACTTAACTTTTAACAAGAGAAAGATGAACTTAAAACTTAATATTAAAGAGCTTGGCAAAATAAAAAATAGTAAGATAAAACTTAAACCTTTCACAATCTTATTTGGAGAAAGTAATACAAATAAGAGCTATACACTTATAGCAAATTATTTTTGGTACAAAGTTTTAGTTGATACCGAATTAGAAACTAAGATAGTAGAAAATTTAGAAGAAATTAAAGTGGAAAATATAAACAGCAATAAATTAGACAATACTCTTAAAGATATATTTAAAGATGTAAAAGAAGTACAGAAAATAACTTTAAAAGCTAAAGATTTAAAAAATTCCGTAATAAAAGTTTTTTTATCTGAGTTAAAGAATTTTTATGCGTATTTACTTAGTTATGTTCCCAATTTAGATTTAGCTGTAGAAAACATACCTAACAAATTTAAAACAAATGATTTATTAGTAGATGAAATACATATATACTTTTCTAAACACCTGCAAAACGGTATTTTTTATTCTATAGCATATAAAGATAAAGATAATATTATGCAAATAATATTAACTAATGCAACAATAACTGCAACAATAAATATCACTATTGGAAATTCAAAGAGTGAAACGCCTAAAACCCCTACTAATCAAAAATTTAAAGAAAATTTCAAAAATATATTGTTAGAAGCTTTAGATACGCATATCTATAAATTACTTATTCCAGATATAGATACAAAGTATTCATTATATTTTTTACCCCCTTCAAGAGGTTCAATAATAGATTTGCAAAATTCTATTCTCTTTTTATCTGCATCCAATATTCCATACCCTGGAATTATCAAAGAATTTTTAAAAACATATTTACCTGAAGCAAGTAGTCCATTTATAGTTAAAGATAACTATAAAGAAGATAAGGTATTAAGAGAGCTAATGGAAAGTATATTACAAGGAGATATTAAGATAGATTTTAGAACTAAAGAAATTAACTATAATCAAGGAAAAATAAATATACCTATACTTGCAACTGCATCTTCCATCAAAGAAATGGCACCCTTGTATCTTGTACTTAGAAATAATCCTATTGAACAAAAAATATTTTTTATAGAAGAACCAGAAGCCCATTTGCACCCATATTTGCAAAAGAAAATAGCGTATCTTTTAGCCTATATAGTAAATAAAGGTGGTAAGGTTTACATTACAACTCATAGCGACTATTTAGTAAATACTATTAGTAATTTAGTAAAGATTTGGTATCTTAAAAAGAAAAATAAAGAAAAAGCTAAAGCAATAATGAAAAAATACAATATAAAGGAAGAATTTTTAATAAATCCAAAAAAGTTAGGTGTTTACTTTTTTAATAAAAATGAAAAAGAAGAGGTAAAAATAGAAGAAATTAAACCTTCCGAAAATGGAATATCTCCAGAAAGTTTCTTAAAAGTAATGGAAGAAGATATAGAACTTTCTCAAGATATACTTGAGGCATTTGCAGAGGTGGAAGAGTGAATAGTTTAGAGAAGATATTTAGTGGTGAATTTATAGTAAAAGTTGAAGATTTTGCAGAAATTGAAGAAAAACAACAAGATGGAAAATGCAAATTAAGTTTTAATTTTCAGGGAGAAAATTTTTATATTCTTAAAACAGAACATAAGTTTTTTGAGCATTACAAGAATATTTTTAATGATTACAGAATATTAAGACAAATCTGTGATGGAGTTATTTTAAAAAAAGAAGAAATATTATTTATAGAACTAAAAAAAACATTTAGTATATCTACATTTAAAAAAGCATTATCCCAGCTTATTGCTACATACCTAAAAACAAGAATTTTATTAGAAAATTTTTTGGATTTTGAAAATCATCCTATCGTTCTTATAATAGGAAAGTGTTATATAAATAAAAAGGATATTCATTCTGAACATAAACAAAGTATAGCCTCATCTTCGTTAGAAAATTTAGAACTGGTTTTTTATAAACTTATAAAAAATGAACAAGCAAATTTAAAAAAACTACTGATTGAAAATAGAAAAATTAATTTGTATAAAGAAATAGTAAATACATTTAGAAAATTTCAAAAGGAAAATGTAATTATTTTATTAAAACAATGTGGTGATTGTGAAAGTTCGTAGAGAAGATGTTAACCATTATTAATTTGCTAAAAAAAGTTCTCATGGAAAAAATGCTTATATTTTAAAAGGTATACAAAATGAATAAAATTTAAGACTTTCTAAAAATAAGAATACAAGGAATACGAGGTATAAAAATGCTAAAAAAAACCAATTTGAAAAACTTTGCCATATTTGAAGAAGACAAATTTGAGTTTTCACCTCAAATAAATATCCTCATAGGGAAAAACTCAACAGGAAAATCTCTTTTAATGAAACTTTTGTATTCTGTGATAACTACACTTAATAAATATGGTGAAGAAAAAAATAAAGAAACTATAAGCTATGAGTTATCTAAAAAACTAAAAAATGTTTTTTTAGTTGATAAAGTTGGAAAATTAACTACAAGAATAAAAGGAAGTAAAAAAACAGATGTAGAAATAGATTTTGATAAAAGTTTTGTAAATTTTTCTTTTTCTACAAGAAGTGATAAGACGGAAATAAAAGATATACAAAGAGCAAAAGTAAAAAACGCTATTTATATACCTACAAAAGAAATAATATCCATGATGGATAGAGGATTTATAGGTCTTTATGAAAAATATCAATTTATGGAAGAAGTTTATTATGATTTAGCAAAAAAGTTAGACAAGCCTATTCAGAAAGAAAGTTATGATAAAAAAACTCAAAACCTATTAAAAAAATTAAATTTAGATGAACTTGCAAGGATATATAGAAGAGAAAATGAGTTTTTTACATATATAAAAGGAATAGGTAATCTTGAAAGTAAGTTAGTTGCTGAAGGTTATAGAAAGTTAATGATTTTAATATATCTAATCAAGAATGGAGAATTTACAGACAGTAAATATCTATTTTGGGATGAACCAGAAGTAAATTTAAATCCTGCTTTAAGTAAAG
>JALTZE010000122.1 GCA_027051315.1 Micavibrio sp. | reverse complement strand
TCATGCCTATGCGACAATTAAAGGCTTTGAGAGCATGCATATGTTCAAAAAAGGACAAAAGGATGCTTGGATATATGTGCAAGGATTAATAGGAGAAATCCATCTTATTGAAAGACAATTTGATATTTATAGCAGATAGTTAAACATATCAAAGACTTATACTAAATAGCCTTCAATAGGCTATTTACGTTCAAACGCCCCGTTGCTTTCGTTGCATTGGCAACGACTTGCGGTCGCAAGCTTCCAATTGTAATTCATAAATGAATGCCAATTGGTATTAAATGTTGTCGAGTTAAGTTTTTGTAACAGAGACCTAGATATTATTTAAATATCAGTAGATAAAAAATTCCTTAAACTGATGATGCCCCGTATGGAAAATGACTTTCCATGAAGAAAAAATTTCATTACACTAATCAATAAAATTTGTTATATTTATCAATTGATAGTAGCAAGGTGTAAATATGAATATCAGAAGAGCAAAAGAAGAGGATGCTGAAGAAATTGCACAATTACATATAAGAAGCCGAGGATCAGGTGTAACTGGTCAGTTTTCAAGTAATAACAGCATAGCTGAAAGAGTGGTTTTGATTAAGGCATCAATCAAGAAGGGTACTATATATCTAGTATATGAACTAGATAACAACATAGTTGGTTTTATATGTGCTGGTTTCCCCAGAGATAAGCTTGATTATGAATTTGAGATATATGCCTTATATGTTGATCCTGAGTATTTCAGGAAAGGTATAGGAAAATCATTGTTCGAAGAATTAGCAAACATTACTAAAGATTATGCTAATCAACATCTATATTTATGGGTTCTAGAGAATAATGTAATCGCTCGAAAGTTCTATGAATCTATAGGGGGGAAGGCTAATTTATCACATAGATGCTTGGAAGATAATATGTATAAAATTATATATTATTGGGATTAATTATTGACCTCACATAGATAGTGGCATTATATTTTGTAATGCAATTAAAAGGAGAGTATTATGAATAAGAATATAGCTAAAGAATTTTCTACTGAGGCACAGGAAAGTGACGAACTAAAAGTAATCACTGTTGAGCCTGTACAAGCGGCACTTAAACAAGGATATGGCGTTACAAAAATAACTCCTAAAGTAAATTAATTACATTAATCATTATTATCAAGGCACTTTCGTACTTCTACAAAAGTGCCTTTTTATCAGGAGTTTTTCAGATGGATAATCTAATTGTAAATCCAGCGGTAAGATTGTTCCCGCCTAGCAATAGTAGAATGAAATGGACAGCCTTAGACCTAGTAAACAAAAATAACTATAGCCTGTCACCTTTACATATCCATATTTTGTTAAAGGCCACTTCTCCTATTACAGAAGATACAGAGTGGGATTTATTGAAGAAAAAATACAACCTTTCTAATGAAGAAATAAGCGAGACAATAAATGCCCTAACTAATCTGAATTTACTAATTAATGAAAAAGACCCAAAATTCTCTAAGATAAGAAAAATAAAAGAACGCTGGGAAAGTTTGGGATGGGCAGAAACCTTTGATTATCATTTTTTGACCTTAGACTATCCTTTTGTTGACTACAAAACTTCTAAAGGTCTCAAAGCTGATGCTCTACGAATGAGATTATATGAACAAGAAAAGGCGGATAAAGACAGATATAAGGAATATAATGATATAAATAACTCAGTTAAGTGTGACGATATTAACTTATACTTATCGTCTTTAAATACACATTTTCCTATGAATTATGGAGATGAACCTGAGAAAAATGTTTTAGACGATAAAGCTATAAAAAAATTAGCTACGTCTGTATTTGGTATATTAAGAAAACGAGCTGCTTTTGCGGTAAAGGGGGCGGAAGAACTATTAAGGAAGACAAGCCCTTCAGGCGGAGCCAGACATCCAACAGAACTATATGTGATGGTCATTAATGTTGATGGCTTAGAATCTGGCCTTTATCACTATAATATGGGAAAGAATAGTCTTGATTTTATCAAAGATATACCAGAGTCCGGATATGAGAAGAACCTAGAAGGTCTATATAGAATACAAGAAGAGCCGCAAGCTTTGTTCTTTATGACCTCTTTATTCGCTAGAAACAGATATAGATATAGGGAACCACGCACATTACGAACACTTTATATAGATGTTGGTCATTTATCTATGACTTTAAAATTTGTGGCAGAAAGCTTAGGGCTAGAATGTTTCTTTCATCATGGTGTTAATGAAAAATGGTTGGAAAACTATATTGGAATTTCAGAATATAAAGAAGCATTTATCTTAGGGGCAAGCTTAAAAGGAGCTACAAGTAATGAACAAGTGGCATGAATTAGTTAAACTAATACCAAATTATTCCGGAAATAAATGGACTATATCTAATCCAATCAGAAATGAAAAAATCAGCATACCGGCAGAAATTTTGTCAGAATATATAATCGAGAGTGGAGATAATTATGATCTTCTTGATAATGATTTAAAAAAATTATCATTAATTGATAATGATGATGAAATATGCCCAGATATTAAAGAATGGATAGAGCAAGGATGGGAGCAAAGTCTGTATTATTACTCTGCTTCAAGAGATATAGAATATGTAGATGATGATATAGATACATCAAAGCGAATGAATGCCATAGAGCAGGAATTAAATGGTTATCTTAATGGTCAAGATTATCCTCTTCCCAAAAGAAGAAAAGTAGATATATCTTTAAATGAAGAAAATAGTAAAGAGCGTAGTTTGGGATGGATTCTGCAAAACAGGTCATGCACAGATCCTATGGAGGCTGTAATTGACTTTTTTACTGATGACCTGGGAGAATTGCTGGAAGGATCATTGTCATTTCTAAGACGTAATTATTTATTAAAAGATGCTAGCCATTTTAATAAAGAAATGACTATGGATACATTTGGTAGGCCGTTTAGGTATTATATAATAAATTATGGTATAAAAGACTTAGACATGGGAGTTTATCAATATGATTTAATTGACCATGGGCTAAGTATAATAAAGTATGGAGACTTTAGGAATGAAGTAGTTGATTGCCTAATAGGTCATAAAACATCTAAGAATTCTTCCTTTAGTATTGTTATGGTAGCTGATTTAAAGATATGGCAATGGTTTTATAGACATGAAAGAGCCTTAAGGAATTTATATATTGATGGTGGCGCTATAATGCAATCGTTGTTACTTAATGCTACAAGATTTGAATTAAAAACTCATATTACACCAGCGTCTCACGATAGTATGTTTAATAAACTTTTAGATCTGGAAGAGTATGAGGAGCAGGTGTTCTATACTCTTACGGCAGGATAATTACAAAAAATACTATAGGCATCACCAAATGGATATATCACACACATTGTTTCCATAATTTTTTTATGATAGAGCCGACTTAAATATTATCGAGTTAAGTTTTTGTAACAGAGCCTTGTTATTATATAGTTATTTCAATGTGTTACGATGGATTATCTTTATTGCTTCTGGATATGCTATATGTTCTTGTTCCAATATTTTTTTAGCGAGGCTTTCTTCTGTTTCATCTGATTCGATAGTTACTGAGCGTTGTAATATTATTGGTCCTGCGTCCATTTCAGGGATAACGTAATGTACGGTACAACCGCTTTCTTTTTCTCCTGCTTCTATGGCTCTTTTATGAGTATCTAGCCCCTTGAATTTGGGAAGAAGTGATGGATGTATATTTATTATTTGTTTTGGATAATGTTTTATAAAGTCGGAACTTAGAATTCTCATAAATCCAGCAAGACATATAAGGTCAGGTTTTAGTGGAGCTAGATATTCAATTATAGCAGTTTCAAAATCATGTTTATTATTATAATCTTTATGATTTATGAC
>JALTZE010000121.1 GCA_027051315.1 Micavibrio sp. | reverse complement strand
TTTCTTGGCGATAATAATATTGTATATTTCTATCTTCTATTTTAAGAATAATGTCATCTAATTCTTTTGCAAGACCTGCTTTTGCTTCTGGAGTATCAAAGTTTTTATTTGCACATTTTTGATTCCATAAAAAATCAATTAGGCTTATTGAGCTTTTTAATATTGCCGAGAAAGCTTCTTTTCCCTGCCCTCTTATAAGAGAATCAGGGTCTTGACCATCGGGAAGGAATACTATTTTTGCGCTATGATTGGGTTTTAGAAGGGGGAGGATTCTATCACATGCTCTTGCTGCGGCTCTTCTCCCTGCTTCATCACCATCAAAGCATAGATATGGTGTTTTGGAAGAATCTGGTATCATTTTCCAAAGATTTAAAATTTGATCTTGGGTTAAAGCAGTACCAAGAGGGGCAACTGCCCCTTTATATCCTGCTTGATAACATGCCATCACATCGATATATCCTTCTACTACTATCGGAGATTGTCCGTCTATAGCTGCTTGGCGTGCATGTGATTCGCCATAAAGCATACTACCCTTGTGGAATAAAGGATTATCAGAGGAATTTATATATTTAGGAGGGGTACGCGATTGTGCATACATATTAGGTCTTATATATTCAGGAAGAATACGACCACCAAAGGCTACGATGCGCCCCCTTCTATCTGAAACTGGGAATATTATTCTATCACGAAAAAATGAATATAATTTGCCATCTTTAGAGGATTTTCTGGCTATGCCAGCCTCTATCATTTGGTTATCATTATAATCAAGATTTTTTAAATATTTTATAAGTTCATTTCCATCAGATGGCGCGTAACCTATTCTAAATGAATGCATTATTTCATCAGGAATATTGCGTTTTTTCATATAAGATAAAGCATCATAATTTTTGCTTTTATATAGAGATTCTTCAAAAAATTTTGCTGTGTCTTCGAGCAAATTATAAAGTGATTTTTCTTGTTTTGCTTTTTGATATTCTGCAGGGCTTTGCTTTGGTATTTCTACCCCTGCAAGATTTGCTAGTTGTTCTACTGCTTCGGGGAATGTATTATTATCATGTTGCATAGTAAAGCCAATGACATCACCATGCGCTCCACAACCAAAACAATGATAGAAATTTTTATCATCATTTACGTAGAATGATGGGGTTTTTTCCTTATGAAAAGGACAGCAACCTTTAAATTCTCTCCCTGCTCTGACCAACCTTACTCTCTTTCCGATAATATCGGAAAGGGTCAGGCGAGAACGTATTTCATCCAGTAATCTAGGTGTGTATGTTGACATGGGCGAATTATGGCTTTTAAACTGTTATATGTCAAAGAATAAATAATATATGTTATATATTTTAAACAACTATTGATAAAGTTAGTACATCAACCCTTAACGCTCCTGATTTTAGTAATGTTTTGGTACATTCATTTACAGTAGAACCTGTTGTGAATACATCATCTATCAATATTATGTTTTTGCCTTTTATCAGAGAAATATCACTTTTTTTCACTATAAAAGCATTTTTTACATTATTTATACGTTCTTTACCATTTACTGCCCCCTGATTTTTAGTATAGCGGTGGCGAATAAGTGTATCTGGAAGAAACTTTATTCCTGTTTCTTTTGCAATAGATTTTGCCAGTATAGATGCCTGATTATAACGTCTTTTTAATAGCCTCCATCTATGAAGAGGTACAGGAATTAGATAATCCGCATCAGTAAATAATTCACCTCCTGCCTTAAGCATCATAGGAACCATAGATACAGATAAATTTGTTTTATCACCATGTTTGAATTTAAGGATAAAATCACGTGAATTATCGTCATAATATATTGCGGCTCTTGATTTGTTATATAAAGGTGGAAAAGTAAGACATTTCGTACAAATATTTGTATCTGGTTCAGAAAACTCGAAAGGAATACCGCATATTGAACATAATGGTATGGAAATAAAATTTATATTTTTCCACTTACTGCTATGTATCATACCGTTTTTATCAACTATTTCTCCTGATAAAATACATCTTGGGGGAAGAATGAAATCTATCCAC
The DNA here is from genome assembly GCA_027051315.1 of Micavibrio sp. Lineage (GTDB taxonomy): Bacteria > Pseudomonadota > Alphaproteobacteria > Micavibrionales > Micavibrionaceae > JALTZE01. Next base: position 1,821 of record JALTZE010000121.1, on the reverse strand, counting down.
TGTTCTGAATATTTTTTTAATATCTCAATCATATGTTATAACATAGCAAGCTTAATTTTGTTTTTATATTATTTTTGTAGTTTTTTTGATACTAATTAACATATTAACTATTGCTTATATTGTAAAAAAATGTATTATATGAAGATATTTTTTTAAAAAATAGAGGAAACTGGCTGATAAAAATCAGTCTTTTATGTGTGGTTAATGGCAGGTAATAGCATTAGTCTAAAAAAAGGACTATCGGAAGCTTCTCTCTCTGATGACGATGAAGATGGGCAGATACGTCGTGCTGCCCCTGTGTCTGGAATCTCTGCATCTGAAAAATTATATATTGATGAAAGGAGAGAGCTTTTACGTGGCATATCTGCATCTACTATAAAAAAAGCCTGGTTTACTATATCACATATGCTTTTACCATCTGGTTCTACTGTTGCTGATATGGCGTGCTCTGATGGTGTTATGACTTATACCATGTCTGTACTTAAGCCTGATATAAATTTTATCGGTGTTGATAAAAATAGCGGCTTAATGAAATTAGCCAGAAGTAAGTTTAAACGCAATAATCTTGAATTTAAAGTTGGAAATATTAACGGAAATACATTCGAAGAAAACTCGCTTGACGGTATAATTGACTCTTTTATCTTACATGAAAAATATTCTGGTTCTTCGTATAATGATGATACGGTAAGAGAAACTCTAAAAGACCAATTTTTATTTCTTCGCGATGATGGGCTTATATTTATCAGAGATTATGCTATGCCTCCTCCTGAGGAATTTGTTCTTATGGAACTGCCCGATGAAAAAAGCCATGGGAGTAGTTTACATCATATGTCAGAGGCTGACCTTTTAATTTGGTTTTCTGAATCTGCCCACCCAAAAGAAAGCAATGGATGTGGTGGTTTTTATTTAGAAGAGCTTCCTCCGCGTTTTCCTAAAACACGTTTATTTAGGCTTCCTCATAAATGGGCATATGAATTTATAATGAGGAAAGATGACCGTAGTAAATGGGAAGATGAACTACCCAAAGAATATACTTTTTACACTGACCATGATTATAGAAAAGTCCTTAGAAATCTGGGAGCGAGAGTCCTTTATACTGCGCCTCATTGGGACGATAATATAATAAAGAACAATTTTGAAGGAAAATTCAGAATGTTCGATGAAGATAGGAACTATCTTGGACATCCTCCTACTAGTTTTGTTGCACTTGCACAAAAAATAGGAGAAATGAAATCTCTTGTTTTACACGAAAAAAGAATCTCAAGAAGTAATTCTGGTTCTATAACAATTTCATCTGTTAAAAACAAAAAAACAGGACAGCTTATAGATGTTATAAGTCGTGGATTGGAGCTTGCTGAAGTAATTCCTTATAGAGTTACAAAAGATGGTAAACTTATGGTATATCTACATGAAGGAAGACCTAGAGGGCTTGTTAATGCTGTGCCTCGTGCAGGGACGCAGATAGATGGGAAAAGATGGTCTGGTCATATGACAGAAGCCATAACAATAGATTCTGAACATGTGAAATCTATTATTCCTGGTGATTATAAAAATACTTTGAAATTTGCTAAAAACTTTCTGGGGCTTAAGCCATCAAATACAAAAACTATAATTGAAAAAGGACCTGGATATTATCCTGACCCTTCGCATATTGATGAAAGAATAGAAACTTATTACATAGAAGTATCTGACCCCAAAGGGAAAATAGAACCTGTTGAATTTCATAATGAAACTGGTGAATTTTCATTTAAAGGAAAAATAAGGGAGCTTGATGCTCAATATGTATTAAATGCCATTACTGTAGGTTTTTTACCAAATTCA
>JALTZE010000120.1:704-3865 GCA_027051315.1 Micavibrio sp. | reverse complement strand
CTCAAAAAATTATACTACAAAAATAATAAAAATATAAGTAGTAGTGAATATAAACTATAATTAAATTACAAATCTTGTGTATTATAATCTACATAAAAAATACTTATACAAACAGTAGGAAATATAACCATGAGCGAAGAAAAAATAAAAGAACTAGAAGCAATGATAATGCATCAATCAAAAGATATCAATGATTTAAGCGATATGGTTAATAAACAGTGGCAAGAAATAGAAGCCCTAAAAACAGTTATAAGGAAAACAAGTTCAAGGCTTAAAAATATAGAAGACTTATCAAAATACAATAATGTAGAAGGAAATAAATCATTATCAGATTTACTTGCCGAAGAAAAACCACCCCATTATTGATTAGAAATTATATCGGATACCAAAACCAATAAAATTACTATTATATGGATTTATAGTTTCTTGATTATTAATATTTGTCGCTACCTCATTAAATGGAATAGCTTCCATACTGCTTTTACCTTCAAATTCTGAAGATAGGTCATATTCTATTCCACTTTCATATGTATTGATATTTGATGGATTAAAATTCATATTATCTTTAACATTGGCTTCTTGCTCTGCTATTATCTCGTTAGAGCTAGCAATAATTTCTGTTGCGCATGAATTGATAATATCGCAACCAGCTCCATACCACGCTTTACCAGTTTCCTGAACAATAGCAATAGCAGCATCAATATTTCTTTCTGTACCTATACCATTATACAGCATATATGCTTGATTTGTTTTTGCTGCCTCATATCCTGAACCAGCAGCTTCTTCAATAAGTTTATATGCAAGCTCCTTATTTGCTTCAACACCATCACCATAAAGGAACATAAGCCCTAATTTTTCTTTATCCCATGCATATCCATTTTCTTTTATTTCTTCAAAAAGCCTTATAGCTTCCCCTAGCTTTGGATTATCAAGAGCCTGCTCAATACTGATAGAAGAAAAATATTCTGATGCATCAGACAAAGCACCAGAATTATCGTTAATAATGGCATCATCATTATCAATTTCAACATTATTTTTGGTTTCAACTTCACTTTCATCAATTGGCTTTGTATCTATTTCTTCGCGCAAGATAGTGGTATCAGAGCTCTCATTTTGAACGTCTACGTCTGAATCATCAAAACCATTCATAACATATTCTGGGATTTCTATATCTTCTCCATTTTCTCCTAATATAGTTAATGTAGCTATTCCTTTTTCATTAGCCAATGATGAGGAAGTAGTAGTTATGCTATTATTATCAATAAAATTTTCAGCAATATTTGTTCCTACTAATCCACCTAAAGAAAATGAAGCAGCACCAAATAAAAATTTTAATCCTGCTCTTTTCCAATCATTGGTTAAATAATCAGCTGCTATATCTTTCTTGAAATAATCAGTATGAAACCAGTCTTTTAATCCTACTTTTAAGTTAGCTACATCTATGTCATATTTATCTGCAAAATTTTGCTTTCTGTCTTCATTAACTTTTGCCACATAATCTTTTGCTATATATGCTGCCCCTACAATAGCGGCAGGCACCGCCAAAGCCCAAGCAGAACTCGCAGCCACACTTGCTGCAGCACCATATTTAACTGCAGCCATAATACCAGCCCCTGAAATAAAAGCAGGAGCAGCTTCTTTTACGGCGGCAGCACTATTTTTTAATTTTTTTACAGCAGCCTGCCTGTTTTCTTTTTTTCTAAAATCAAGCTTACTAAAAAGAGATGATATTTTATTTCTTCTCTTTTCACCTGCATCATTATCAGCTTCTTTTTTCCCAAGTTTTGAAATAACAGCCCTTAAACCCTTTACTTTTTTTTGGTTTTCTGTTTTTTCTAATTCTTCTATAATTAATTCATTTGCTATATTACTCATACCACCCTCGCTAACAATATTATCTGCAATCTTTTATTTTTGCATTATGTGTTATTTTAAATTCTTCTATTTCTTTACCTGAAACATCTATAAATTCTATAAGTGGAACTTCTTTACGCTCTGCCAAAGAATTTATAAATCTGCTATCAACATCACTTACCGCAACAAAATCCTTACCATTTGCTCCAAGAAAAACACTGTTATCCATTATTTTTAAAGTCAAATCACCTTCAGGTATAACGCTGGGTACAACCAGAATTATTTCCTCTTCATCTGTTAATATTATGTCCATTTCGTTAATCATGACAGTGAATATACTAAAATTCAAAAATAAATACAAATTTTATTTACATAAAGTAGAAAAGCTCCATTTTTTATCTAATTTATTGACATTATCTATAAAATCATTATAAACCACTACATTCCCAAGAAAGAGGGCAGGTGGTCTGCTCCGTTGGTGTATATGGGTTAATATATATCAAGCTGTAATGTCAGCCAGTTGGGACAATAAATTAATAAAAGGAAAATAAAAATGAGTGGTAAGCGTATAAGTGCTAAACATAAAATAGATCGTCGTTTGGGATGTAACCTTTGGGGGCGTCCAAAATCTCCGTATAACAAAAGAACAACAGGTCCGGGTATGCACGGGGCAATGCGTGGCAAGCCTACTGATTATGGTATTCAGCTATTTGCTAAACAAAAACTCAAAGGATATTACGGTAGTATTGGTGAAAAACAATTCCGTAGATACTATAAAGAGGCAAATAGATTGAAAGGTGATACAGGTCAAAATCTTATCGGTCTTCTAGAGCGTCGTTTAGATGCTGTAATATATCGTGCTAAATTCGTACCAACAGTATTTGCAGCACGTCAATTTGTTAACCATGGTCATATTCTTGTTAATGGTAAGCGTGTTAACATACCTTCATATCAAGTAAAAGAAGGTGATGTAATAGAAGTAAAAGAATCATCACGTCAAATACCAATGGTAATGGAAGCAATAGACCTTCCAGAGCGTGATGTTCCTGAATATATTGATGTTGACCATAAGGCTATGAAAGCTACTTATCTAAGAATACCAACTCTTGATGAAGTTCCATATCCAGTTCAAATGGAACCACATCTAGTGGTTGAGCTTTATTCTCGTTAATAAATAGATTCAAATAATTGTTAAAAGCCTCTGTTTTTGCAGGGGCTTTTAGATTCGGATTTAGTTTGGGGTAATTAATTATAAAATTAGCTTATATATATCAGTTATTTTTGGATTTATTTCCTATCAATGCAGA
>JALTZE010000120.1:0-694 GCA_027051315.1 Micavibrio sp. | reverse complement strand
CTCCCTGAAAAGTTCTTACTTCTTGTTTTGTTGGATTTGCTCGCCCAAAAAAATTCCTTAAATTTTTCATGACAACTGGTTTAATTCCTTTTGCACGAAAAAAATTATGTTTTTCAAGCTCATCTTCCAGCCTTTCATACATTGAAATAAGCTCTTCCATACTTGCTGTTTCTGTATTTCCTGAAACAAAATGATTTTTAGTTGCATCTTTAATCTGAAATAATTCGTAAGCTACCAGTAAAACAGCCTGCCCCAGATTCAAAGAGCAAAATTCACGATTTAGCGGAATAGTTATAATTCCATGACATAGACTAATATCTTCATTTTCAAGTCCTGTACGTTCTGCTCCAAATAATATAGCAGTTTTATTACCTTCACAGTTTTTATTTTTTATTTTTTCTGCTGCACTTTTACAGGTGAAAATATCTTTTACCATATCACGGGGACGAGCAGTAGTAGCAAGCGCATAATGACAATCAGCCAAAGCATCTTTGGTAGAATTATAAACCCTTATTTTAGGCATTATATCTATTGCACCAGCAGAATTTCTTTCTGCCTCAATATTAGGCCAGCCATCTCTGGGATTAACAAGGCGTAAATCATTAAGCCCACAATTAAGCATAGCTCTTGCCGCTGCCCCAATATTTTCCCCCATTTGTGGCTTAACTAATATTATCGCAGGTGATTTATATTC
>JALTZE010000119.1 GCA_027051315.1 Micavibrio sp. | reverse complement strand
ATATACACTACCTGCTACTAAAAGCAGACCTATAATAATACCTATTATTTTTTTATATCTAATCAGGATTGACATAATATTTTACACTTATTGATATATAATTAGTAGTAGCTGATACATTTCCAATATCTAAATATCTTATTTCTCCCGTAGTAAATGTATTATTAGCAATTGAACCATCATCATTAGTTACACTTGGTGCTGCTACACAAGTTAAATAATCCATATAGTTAGTTCCATCGTTAAATGCTATTGTTGCCGTTCCTGCATCTGTATAGCAAGATATATCAACCCAAGTCTGAGCTTGCATGGCTATACCCATAGGTAATGTAGTTGTTGCTGTTCCCACATAAGCAAGAGTAGATGTTGGTATTGTAACTGTTTTTTCTATAAAAGGAGATAAGGCTCTTTCTGCTGTTCCATCGTGATACTGGAATTGTCCAGATGTAGTATCCACTGCTATTTCTCCGACACTATCTGTTACTGGTGCTGTTCCATTAGGTACTTCTATATAAGAAGGATTAGATATTCCACCACCACTAAATATTAAATCACCGTTTTGGTCTATTCTTAATTTTTCTGTTGGATTACTACCATTGTTTGTTCCCGTATAGAATACTATTGCTGAACCTGTATCTGTATCTGCTGCATAAGTCTCTGTTGCTTCTGCACCAATATAAGCTACAAGCTTTGGTGCTGTAAATGACGCATCTCTTGACACCCAACCGAATTGTCCAAGATATTTGTTTGTTGCATTAGCAGATGTAGCTCCTACAGCTATAGTGTTAGATAAATCTATAGTAGATGGGGCTACTGCATTACTATTGAGTTGTATTTTTCCTGTTGAACCGTCAGGATATTTCCAACCACCTACACTTAGCACTCCACTATTGGTGACTGCTAAAATATCTCCATTACCTGTTGAACCAGAAGATAGATATAGTAAATCATTTCCTGTTGTATATACTATGTCAAGCATCGCATCGGGCGATGTATCATTTATACCAACCCTACCACCATCAGCTACTCTCTCTAATACCATAATACTTTCAAAAGCTGTATCTGCTGCATTTCTACCTGTAAATTGGAAATAATCTCCGTTTGATGCAAATTCAAATCTTCCAGCTGGTGCAGTTTCAGATGTATCTACAAATTCAATATCAGGGTTGGGACTATCTATTCTTATATCATAATCAGCTCCACCAGTTGCTCTTGAATTTATTCTAAGCATACCAGAAGTTCTTCCCCAACTTTCATTTTCAAGTCTAAGCAGTGCTGCATTTGCTGAAGTTGTAGATGCATATATTACAAGTGCTTCTCTATCATTGTTTGTATTATAAATATTAACAGCACCACCCTGTGATCTTGATGATGAGTATGTTCTTTCTGGTTTAATAGTTAATATATTATCCCAAGAATATGCTTGGCTTGTTCCCATTTGAAGTTTATAAAGTATTGTAGATGTAGCTGCTATAGTTGATGAAGAATTAACTACAATACCCTCCCCACCTGCAGGAGTAAGCCAAGTTCCATTATCAGTCCAAGTAGATGAGCCACCAGTTCCACAAGATTGCCATTCAAAATCGCCAACAGTTGCTTCATAAGTCAAACACTCCTCATCAGTAGGTGTATCCACAGCTTTGAGCATTGCTTCTGTTATTTTATCTGCACCTATTGATGTTACACCAGATGAGTCGATAGTTACATCACCTGACATAGCTACAAATGTTGGAACACCAGAGCTGTTTCCTATAAGTATTTGACCCGCAGATGGTGCTGATGTTACTTGCAGAGCAGATGTTCCATTACCATATAATACTCCATTAGCAGTAAATGTAGTTGCACCAGTTCCGCCATTAGCTACAGGTAGTGTTCCAGTGATCTCAGTGGTTAAATCAACAGAAGTTCCAAGAGTTGTTTCTAAAACACCTGAAGTAACTTGAAGTCCTGTTCCTGCTAAATTGGTAAATGTATTACCACCTATAGTCAAATTTGTAACATTTGTTGTTGTGGCATTAACTGTATCAGACCATAAATTTGTTATTGTAGATGATGCATTATTTACAAGAATTGCTGCACCTGTTGTGGTAGGTGTTATCACATTAGTAGAAAACGCCTCCCACGCTGCATTAGTTCCACCAGAACCTGTATTGTCAGTTCCACATACAAAATTTGTTCCGTCCCATTTTATAACCTGTCCAGATGAACAACCACCTATATTTGGAACAGTAGAAGATGATGATATATAAGAAGCCACCCTTGCATCAGTGTAATACAAGTTAGTAGATCCTTCTGCTAACTGGTCTGTATTATTATCTGATAAATCATCATCCGTTAAATTTCCATCATTATTTGTATATACATTAGTTACATCAGTTAAAATACTTTCTAAATCTGCTTCTGTATTTATATCATCAGTAGTTATTATAGTATTAGAAGCATTTATATAATTAGCTACACGAGTATCTGTATAATACAGATTAGCAGAACCTTCGGATAAATTATCAGTTGTAAATGGAGTTAATGACACATTTCCAGTTAAGGTATTAGCTGTATCATTATATGTCCAAGTAAGACCTGTTCCATCTTGTATCAAAACTGCTACCCTATCATCTACTCTTTCGTCTGTATAATATAAATTACTACCTTCTGCTAAATCAGAAGTTGTGAATGGAGATAATGTAACTTGCAAAGCATTAGCTGTTACTTGCAAACCAGTACCTGTAATATCCTTAATTGTATCAGTACCAAGTACAAAACTATCTGTTATGGTAGCGGAGTTCATATTAACGCCACCAGATGTTATTATATTTCCCTGATAATCAATAGTCATTATATCTCCATCTGCTGGTGAAGATGAGGATAAATTAAGAAAATCCATTGTACCATTTTGTAATATCTCAAGTCTTGCATCTGGTGAATTATCATTACCAATACTCATTCCACCGCCGTCTGCTGGTCTTAAAAAGTTAAATGCGTTTTCAAATGAGCTATCAGCAGCATTTCTACCATTTATCTGCAAAACATCTGATTGCACAGCTATCTCAAACTTTCCAGCAGGAGATACTTGGTCAGATTCTATAAACTCTATATCAGGATTTGGGCTATCCATTCTGATTTCATAATTACCACCAGATGAATCATAAGATATTATTCTAAGCATTCCATAAGCGCTTCCCATTGAACCACTTGTATCTGTTATCTCTAACTTAGCTGTTGCCTTTGATGTTGTTGCAATTCTAATTGCAGAAAATGTAGATGTTGATGTTACAAATACACCTACATTAGAGGTAGTTGGTGTGATATATCCAGTTGTGTATTTTTCCCAAGCAGCACCTGCAGATGCACCAGTATTATCTGTTGAACATACAAATGCAGAACCGTCCCATTTAAGTACCTCACCAGATGCACAGCCTCCTACATTAGGTACAGTTGATGAAGATACTATATAATTTGCTACTCTTGTGTCTGTATAATATAAATTAGATGTTCCCTCTGAAAGATTATCTGTAGTAAACGGTGATAAAGTTACTTGTAGTGAACCTGCAGATACTTGCAGACCTGTTCCAGTTATATCTGTAATATTATCCGTTCCTATTCTAAGTGTATCTGTAACTGTGGTGGTTGCATTGACAACTGGTATTCTTGCGTCTTGTGTCAAATGTAATTGGGCTTGTGGGTTTACTGTTCCAAGTCCTAAATTACCACTTTTATCAACTATCAAATTAGTATTATTTAATGTATCAGATATAACAAAACTTGGATATGTTCCTTGTCCTTCTACAGAAAGGTGAGCAAAAGGAGTTGAAGTAGATATACCAAATCTTCCATCTTGATTTTTTATCGTTACTACTTGAACATATCCCCCTCCTGTCCTTCTGAATATC
>JALTZE010000118.1 GCA_027051315.1 Micavibrio sp. | reverse complement strand
ATCTTATTATGCTCAACAGCTAATAGAAAAAATAAATAATCAAAGGATATCTGTAAACACCCTATTACAACAACCTTATGAGATGGTTAGGAGGTTGTAATAAATCTTCGATTTCTTAAAGGTTTATAGCTAAATCTAGAATGGTTTAATTTTGGGGATTGGTGTATTGTTTATGCAATAATATGTTATATTTTCGTTATTATGTGAATTTTTGTCCCCTGCGAATCTTAAGAAGTGATTTATATCTATATAAAAATTAATTGCTTCTATTTCTGAATATTCTGGCATGCGTCGCCAATTATAAAAATTTAGCATATATTGTAGATGTGCTGTAACTATTTTATGTTCATCGCTATCAACGGCAGAGTTCCAATCTTTGATTGTAGCTGTGTTTATGTATGTTTCTTTTGGATGAGTTCTTTCTAGGGCTTTTATTATTCGTGGTTTATTTTTAAATATCTTTCTTAAATCTTCTATTTCCCAATCAGTATTTTTAAGCACATCGTATAATATGCTTGTTGCCATTAAATAGTTACTGTCTTTGAATTTATAAGCTATTGAAAGATATCTTAGGGCAGGGTCATATAAATCTGACCTTAATGATTGTGATGCTATGAATAGGGCTGTGTTTAGGCAGTTATCACGTCCTGTATCATTAGCATTTTCAAGCATTTCTATAATTTTTTCTTTTGGTATTTGTTGGGGTTTTACTTCTTGTTTTTCTTTTTTTTGTGTAACTGTTTGGGCATTTACTTGGAATTCTAATATTCTTTGTTTATTTTTTTTGAATCCTTCTGGGTCTTCTTTTTCCAGTATTTCTATATCAAAAAGGTCTGGTCTGTAGTTAAGGACAAAATCTGATATAGTTATAGGTGCTTGCTTATTGTTTAAAAATTGAGCTACTTTTTCCAGCGTTTTTCCTGCAAAATTAATTATTTTAGAAGAACCTTTTATCCATTTATTTTCTATTTTATTGATGGTTCCTTTTTTGGTTGCAAGTAGGAACTCCTTGCTTATCATATATTTTCTTCCATTATATATTTGTTTTCTGCCTATATGATGTTCATTTCTTGATAAATCCATATTATGGTCATGGTCATTAAGCTTTGTTATTCCGTCATGGCTTAATGTTGTAAATATATTGCTAATAGAATTTTGGGCAATTTGTTTAACTTTTTCAAAATAAGGCTGATTTTCTTTTTTTGTAAGAGATTCTAAAGCATGTATAATATGTTCGGAAAAACCGACATCTCTTAAATCTTGGGCTGTCCAGTTACTATCTTCTATTAAATCGTGAAGAATTCCTATTATGATTTGTTCTTCATCTTCGTTATTTTTTACTCCTACATGAAGGTAGTGATAGACCATATCTCTTCCCGACCAGTCATGTTTTGAATGTAGAGCGGCAGATGCTATTGTACATGCTAGGCTCAATTTCAAAGTGTAATGTTGGGGATTCTCTAGAATAAAGGATTTAAGCTCATCTTTGTTGATAAGCGGTATAGATTCCTTTTTTTGCTTTTTGGTATCTTGTATCAATCAAGTTTCCCCCGAAAATATAGAGGAACAATTAATGTGTTTTACATATATTTGCAAGCTAAAATTGCGTTATTATGTAATTTTCTTGTTATTTCGACTTCTTCTTCTCTTCTTCTTTTCTTATTTCATGCTTTATGTTGTCTATATCTGGTAGCCAGCGTTCCATTATTGCTGTTGCTGTTAGGTCACCTGTTACATTTACGGTTGTTCTGCACATATCAAGAATTCTGTCAACGCCGATTATGAATCCAATTGCGGCAGGGTGCAACCCTATCCCTGTTAATATGGTTGCAAGGACTACTATGCCAACTCCTGGTGTTGCTGGAGTACCGATTGATGCTCCTACTGTTGTTATCATAAGTAATATTATGTCTGATGTTGTAAGCTCTATCCCTGATAAATCACCAAATAGTTGGACTAGAAATACAGCGGCGATTGCTTGGTATAATGCTGTACCATCCATGTTTATTGTAGCACCTAAAGGAATTACGAATCTGGTGATTGCTGGTCGGATTTTTAAATTTTCTTCTGCACATTTTATCGAAAATGGCATTGTTGCAGCAGATGACGATGTCGAAAATGCAAGAAGTTGAGCTTCTTTGATGCCAGAAAGGAATTTTAAAGGGGATTTTTTAGCTATGATGGTAACTATCATCATATAAAATATTAACATGCATAAGAGTCCTAATAAGACTGTTATTACATATACTCCCATGCTTGCCAAAGCATCAATACCTACTTTGATAGTTATATCGCAAAGCATTCCAAATACAGCATAGGGGGCAATTATCATTGCCCAGCTGATTATCTTCATCGTTATTACTTGAATTGATATGCTTAAATCAATTATTGGTTTTGCCGTGGTTTTAGGGATAGTTAATAACACAATACCGATGATTATTGATGCTATTACAATTTGAAGAAGATTTTTTTCTACAAATGCTTGGGCTATGTTTGTGGGGATTAAGTTTGCTATTCTTTGTGGTATTGTTAGTTCTTCAAATGTTTTTATTTCCTTAGCATCAACATTGTTTAGCTGTTCTTTTTGAAATTCTTGAACTATATCTTGGGATATATATTCACCTGGTTTTATGATACTGACTAAAATTAGACCTATTGTAATTGATACAATAGTAGTCATTATAAAATATGGCACTATACGCAATCCTAGACGTTTAAGAAAATCTATTTCACCGCTTTGAGAAATTCCCAATATTATAGAAGAAATTACAAGAGGGATAACCACCATTTGGATAAGCCCTAAAAACAAGGTACCTGGAAGCTTAACCCATGAAGCAATTATATAGGCATTTTCGGCTTTTTCGATTATGGCCATGCCATGTGGAGAAAGTATATATCCAACAATTATTCCTAAAATCATACCTAAAAGAATTTTTGCCCATAATTGCTGTTTTAGAATATTTTTAGTTGATTCTCTTAGTGATTTTGCACGGTTTGATAGATGTTTTTTAGGGGGGGGCTGCATTTTATCTTCCTTTAAGCATTGGATGTTGGTATTTATAGTAACGTTTTTTTAAAACTGTTCCAGATGATTTTCTTGATTTTTTTATTTTTTTAGTATGTTATTCTTACTTGGGAATCTTAGATAAGGAGAATTATAATGAACAAGTTTTTAATGTTGGCTGCGGTTGCAGTTTTTGGATGTGCGACAGCAGCAAATGTTTATGCTGATGAAGCTGTTTCTTCTGGTGATGTGTCTGTTGGCTCTGCTTCAGATAATATGCAGGAACATAAAAGAATGATGCATAAAAGAATGCTTGAAAAATTTGATAAAGATGGTGATGGCAAATTAAATGGGCAAGAGCGTGAAGCAGCAAAGAATTTTCGTAAAAAAATGATGGAAAAATTCGATAAAGACGGTGATGGTAAGCTAAATCAGGAAGAAAGAGAAATTGCAAAAGAGCATCATAAAAAAAGAAAAGCTCTTATTGATAAAGATGGAGATGGGGTGATAAGTGATAAAGAGCGTGAAATAGCAAAGAAGAAACGTGATTTTATCGATAAAAATAATGATGGCAAAATTGATAAGCGTGAAATAGATAATGCTAAAAAGAAAATGAAACATCATATGGATAGGTAATTTTTACTAAATTGAGACTGTCAGACGGGTTGTGTAAGTGGTGGTTAAATATTTTCTGTCGTTAAACATAATGGTAAATTGGTTTAAAGATTGCGCCTAATTTCTGATATGGATATTTCACTTTCTATGAGCATTTTTCAAGGCTAATAAAGTGGCAAAACTAAAATCTCGCTACTTTAAAAATCCCCGAATTACAATTGAGAGCTTACGAGTTGCAAGTCGTTGCTAATAATGCAACGAGCCTGCATATTTTTTGAACGTAAATA
>JALTZE010000117.1 GCA_027051315.1 Micavibrio sp. | reverse complement strand
ATTTTTGCAGGAATTATGTACGCAGTAAAAAGAAAAATATGGTCAGATATTCATTAAAATCATTATAAACTGGAAATGATATGGACGAAATAGAAAGAAAAAAACTTCTTATCAAAGCAAAAACATATAAGATGTTCGCAGGATTTTTTACAATAATAGGTTTAGTGGTTTTTTTTATGATTTATATAAATAATATAGAAAATCAGCTGTTAGAATCACTAAAAAAGCCAGAAACAGTGATTATGATAATAGTTCCATTCATTCCCGCCTTATTTTTGACATGGAAATATAAATCAATGTTTAAGAAAATTGATAAATCTTGAAGTCTGTAGCTATAGAGCCATAACTCTAAATAGCTCAGCCAAAATAGAATATATCTATATATGAGGGAGGCAGATATTTCTGCAACTATTGTACTTTTGAATATTATAGGTGGCGTATGCATACTTCTTTGGGGGTTGCGTATGGTGCGGAAAGGCATGACAAGAGTCATGGGAGTACAATTCCGTTCTGTAATATCCAATGCTACGAATAATAGATTAAAAGCATTTATGGCGGGGATAGGTGTAACCGCACTTTTACAAAGCTCGACAGCAACAACAATGATAATATCTTCATTTGCTGGAAAAAAACTCATAGGGTTGTCAGCCGCACTTGCGGTTGTTCTGGGCGCAGATGTTGGCACAACAATCATAGCTCAAATATTATCATTTGATTTTTCTTGGTTAGCACCTTTATTCCTTGTAATCGGCTATTTCATATTTGTGATTTATGAAAATGAAGGCAAAGTAAAATATATAGGAAGAGTTATTATTGGGCTTGGTTTTATGCTTTTTGCTTTGGGCTGGATATCTTTATCAAGCGAGCCTCTTAAAAATTCAGAAGGGCTCATCATTATCCTGAAACTTCTTTCAAATGATGCTATATTGGCTATTATATTTGGGGCGATTATAACATGGCTTTGCCATTCATCTCTTGCGGTTATCCTTCTTATAGTTTCTTTATCCAGTGGTAATCTTATACCAGTAGAGCTTGGTTTACTTCTTGTTCTTGGCGCTAATCTTGGCGGGGTTATTGCTCCGTTACTAACTTCTTTCAAAGACGGAGAAAAAGCAGCAAGAATCCCAGTAGGAAACCTTATCATGCGTATATCTGGTGTTGCTTTAGCAATTCCTTTTATCCCACTTATACATGAATATATATCTTTGATTAGCGAAGCTCCAGAAAGAGTTGTAGTAAATTTTCATATGTTTTTTAACATAGCTTTGGCCATTATATTTCTTCCACTAACTTCATTCGTCGCTGCAATAGCAGAAAAAATCATACCTGAACGTTATGATGAACAAGACCAGTCAAAAACAGTGTATTTAGATGAAAAAGATTTAGATAATCCCGCTATTGCTTTGGCTTCTGCCTCAAGAGAAACCCTTAGAATAGCAGATATGGTCGAAAAATTGATGAGGGACTGGATGAAAGCATTCACGACCAATAATGAAGTATATCTCAATAGAACCAGAGACCAAGACGATGTCATAGATGCAATATATAGCAAGATAAAACACTATATGGCAAGATTAACTCAAGAAGCTATGGAAGAAAGCGAAGCAAATAAACATATAATGATACTTACCTATGCAACAAATCTTGAACATATAGGAGATATCGTTGATAACAGCTTAATCCAGATAGCAAGAAAAAAAATCCGTTCACAAAAACGTTTTTCCGAAGAAGGTTATAAGGAAATAGTAGAAATTTATGAATATGTAATGGAAAGTACAAAACTTGCCCAGAATCTTTTTATATCTGGCGATTTATCAATGGCAGAAAAGCTTATAGCAAGCAAAAATATAGTAAAAAAAGCAGAAGCACAGGCATCTTTAAAACATATGGAACGGCTTAGAAAAGGGATACCAGAAACTCTTGCAACCAGTTCAATGCATATGGATATAATACGTGATTTTAAACGGATAAATGACTATCTAATAAATATCGCATATCAGATAATAGAAGAAAATGAAAAAATTCCAGATTTAAAGCCAGAACCAGCAGATGAAGACGCCTAATATTTAGTGGAAAATTTAAAAAATAATGTATAAATTATCTATGTATTGTTTCTAATAATTGGTACAACTTATCTGCAGCAATCACCGATATCATTAAAAGGAGATTATTTATATGCGTGTTTTACATACTATGGCGGGAGCATCTGTCGGTGGAGCAGAAACATTCTTTGTCGATGCTATCAAAGCCATTGATGAAATAGGATTCGAACAAAGAGTTATTACACGGTACAATAATCCTCATAAAATACAAGAAATTACAAATTTGAATATTCCTGTCGACAAGGCATCTTTTGGAAGATTTTTTACTTGGTCAACATCTAGGACTATAAAAAAAGCGATTAATGAATTTAATCCTGATATTGTCCATAATTGGATGGGCAGAGCAGGTATGTTCTCTATTGCAGGAAAACACACAAATATTGGCTGGTATGGTGGTTATTATAAGCCTGAACGTTTTAAAAATTGCCGTTACCACGTTGCCGTTACACAAGACATCGCCGACCATATAATAAATCAAGGAGTTCCAGCTAAGAATGTTTTTGTTCTTCATATTTATGCAGAATTTTCCAAAGTTTCTCCTTTAAACCGTGCTCAGTTTGATACACCAGATAATGTTCCGCTTTTGCTTTCTTTATCACGTTTGCATAAGAAAAAGGGATTGGATACGCTGCTTAATGCTATGATAAAAGTACCAGATGCATATCTATGGATTGCTGGTTCTGGTCCATTGGAAAAAGAGTTAAAAGCACAAATGAAAGAGCTTAAGCTTGATAATCGTGTACGTTTTCTTGGTTGGCGAAATGATAGAGAAGCATTATTGGCAACTGCTGATATTTGTGTGTTTCCATCTCGTTATGAAGCATTTGGAGCTGTTGTTATTGAGGCATGGGCAACACAAACTCCCCTCGTAACTGCCAAAGCAGCAGGACCCAAGGCTTATGTTACACATGAAGAAAACGGTCTTTTGGTTGAAATCGATGATGTTGATGATTTGGCACATTCAATAAACCGCGTTATTAAAGATAAAAAGCTTTGTTCACATCTTATTCTAAATGGAAAAAGGGCTTATGATAAAAGCTTCACTAAAGAAGTTTTCAAAAGAAATGTTGCAGAACTTTATAACAACATATAGCTAACCTACCAATTATCTCTTTTTTTACGATATTCGGCGAATTCTTTGGCATTTTTTGCCATTAAAAATATATTTACCTTTTTTTCTTGTTCTAAGCTAACAGGAATTGTCGGTATATTTTTATTTCTTAAATCAGAAACCTTATCAATATATTTTGTAATATCATCATTATGGGGCAATATATTACGGGCAAATTCTCCATTTTCCAGAGTATATTCATGCGCGCAATATATTAAACAATCATCAGGAAGTTTTTTTATCTTTTGCAAGGAATCAAACATTTCTTGCGCTGTTCCTTCAAATAATCTCCCACACCCCATAGAAAACAAACTATCTCCAACAAAGATAATATTACTATGTGGAAAATAAACAGATACATGTCCCAATGTATGACCATGAGTTTCAATTATAACGGCATGTTCACTGCCAAAATCTATTTTGTCATTTTCTTTTACTTGAATATCTATTTCTGGAATACGATTTTTATCTGCCTTTGCTCCTATAACTTTTGCACCATATATCCTTTTAAGCTTTTTATTACCACCTACATGGTCCCAATGATGATGAGTATTTATTATATAATTAAGCTTATTTATACCTGATTTTTGTAAATATTCGTAAATTCCATCAGCCTCAGCAGGGTCAATTACAGCATTAATACCACTTTTACTATCTTCAAGATAAAAAGAATAATTATCCTCTAATAAAGCTATTATACCTACTTTAATCATCATTCCAC
>JALTZE010000116.1 GCA_027051315.1 Micavibrio sp. | reverse complement strand
TCTTCGAACAAAGCTTTTATACGTATCTTCTAATAAGGTTTTTTCTTCGGTAGATAATTCTATTTTCTCTATTTGCTCATAGACATGTTTTACTTTTGCAAAGAGTTTCTCATCAAGTAAAATATCGCTAGAAAAGTTGGAATTGATAGGTCCTATTATTTCGGCAAGTTCCTGTAATTTATCAGTACCACAGGCCGAAAGCTGATTATAAAATATTGACGTAATAGTATCTAACATTTCCGAAGATGTTTCTAAGGCTTCAATAGTATTTTTAAATGTTGCTTCTTCTGGGTTATTTTTTATTGCATCTATATTTTTTCTTGCTACCTCAATAGCTTCTTCAATTGCAGGAAGATAGTGTTCTTCTCTTATCTTGTCAAATTGTGGAGCATGATTTGGAAGAGGAGAAATTTCTAAAAGAGGATTGTTTGACATTTTATTATATATTCCTTTAATGATTATTATAAATGCGGGAGCTAATTATAATGAATGATGTGATAAGGTCAAAGGAATTTGATGATGTTTATTTTTCTGTAGATGATGGTTTGGCAGAAAGCAGATATGTTTTTTTAGAAGGCAATAATCTTGCTGCAAGATTTAAAGAAAAAAAGAATTTTGTTATTGCTGAAACAGGCTTTGGCACAGGGCTTAATTTTTTAGCTGCTTGGGAAGAATTTGAAAAAATATCAGATAATGGACAAAGCCTACATTTTCTTTCATTCGAGAAATATCCGCTATCAAAAGATGAAATAAGAAAAGCACTTTCACGATGGAGCAATGAATTAGGTGAAAAGATTGAACATATGTTAAATCTTTATCCATTGCGTATAGCAGGAGTGCATAGAATTTACGTTACAGATAAAGTTATTCTAACACTTGTTTTTGATGATATAAATGATGCAATTCCTAAAATAGAAGCAAAAGTTGATGCTTGGTTTCTTGATGGCTTTAATCCTGCCAAAAATCCTGAAATGTGGAGTGAAGTTGTTTTTAGCAATATGGCTAGGCTTTCAGTAAATGGGGCTGGTTTTTCAACTTTTACGGCTGCTGGTTTTGTAAAAAGGGGGTTGAGCAATGTTGGTTTTAAGGTTGAAAAAAGGAAAGGATATGGCAGAAAAAGGGAAAGTCTAAGGGGATTCATAAAAAACGATAACGAATGTTATTATAATAATGATGGTAAAAAAATTGCTGTTATTGGGGGTGGTCTTGCAGGATGTGCTTCTGCTTATATACTTGCAAAAAGAGGGCTTTATCCAGTTATTTTTGAAGCTTGTGAAGATATTGCGGCAGGGGCTTCGGGAAATATTTGCGGGCTTTATAATCCTAGATTATCCGCCTTGAGAAATGTCGAAGCTGATTTTTACATGTCTGCATATGCCGATACGTATAATATTATTTCAAATGTAAAATCAGATATAGAATTTAACCCTTGTGGAAATCTGAATTTGCTTAATGATGATAAAAAACGCAAAAGATATACAAATTGCATAAAAAACTGGGCTTGGAACAAAGAGCATATGGAGCTTTTACCTGCAAGAAATGTAAAAGAAATTAGTGGAATTGAACTTTATAGTGATGGTTTATTCCTTTTTGATGGTGGTTCTGTTTCTCCTAAGAAGCTGTGCAATGCTTTTGCTGATAATATTGATGTAAGGTTATCATGTGTAGTTGAAAACCTTAAAAAAGAAGATGGTTTTTGGATAATTAATGGTGAAAAATTTGATTATGTAGTTCTTGCCTGTGCTGCAGGGGTTTTAAATATAGATATAAGTAAATGGCTACCAGTCTATAGCATTCGGGGGCAAGTATCAGTTATTAAGTCAACTGAAAAAAGCAAGAAATTGAATGTAAATATAGGATATGGAGGATATGTAACAAAAGAATATAATAACATACATGTAGTGGGAGCAACATTTGATAGAAAAAATAAAGATGTTTCTGTTCTAAATGGTGATAATTACAAAAATTTAGAGGAGCTTTCAAAATATATTAGCTATTTTGATGAAGAATATAATATAATTGGTGCAAAAGCTGGATTGAGATGTTCATCTGATGATTATTTTCCGATTATTGGGAAACTTCCTGATTATTGTTCTTGGAAAAATTTGAATGATAATTATTTTGAAGGGGTGTACGTGTCTTGTGCGCATGGTTCTCATGGAATTGTTTCCTCTATTGCAGGTGCTAATATAATAGCAGATATGATTTGCGGAGATGTTATTTCAGAATATATAAATGTTATAGATGCTTTATGCGCTTCAAGATTTTTAAAAAGAATGAGAAAAAGAGAATTATTATAAAATAAGGTTTATATTATGGATAAAAAAAATCTCCTTTATACACGTCCTGTTGACTTTGCAAGGCAGCCCTTTTGCGATGTTTCACCCGAAGATATAGAAAAGCTTGTCTATGAATTTTACGCAAGGATTCGCAAAGATGAAATATTAGGTCCAATATTCAACGATATTATCGGTGACAACTGGGATGAGCATCTCCAAAAAATGTGTGCTTTTTGGCGTTCTGTTATTCTTAAAACTTCAGAATATAGTGGCAGACCCATGCCAGCTCACGCATTACAATCATCTATAAAGATTGAACATTTTCCTATGTGGTTATCATTATTCAAAGATACTGCCAATGATGTTCTGGATAAAAAATCGGCAAGTGTTTTTATCGATAGAGCAGAAAGAATTGCTACTAGTCTGGTAAATGGAATAATGACAATTAGGTAAATTTCGTGATAAACTGATTAATGTGTATAGAAAGGATAACATATTATGTTCAAATTATGGGTAAAATCGACAAAAGGTGCTACGGCAATTGAATATGGTTTAATTGCAGCTGGTATATCGCTTGGGATTATAGCAGCCGTTTTTCTATTAGGTGATGGACTCGAAGCTTTACTGGAAAACTTGCCTACTCTTCTTGATAATGCTGAATAATTGAATAAATATCCATAGATGAGCGTTCTTTTATATTTTTTATTAGCTTTTTTAATGGTGGCGGTTTTAATCCCGTTTATCAGGGGAAAAGCTATTTCCGTAGGATATGTAGATAAGCCTGGAGGACGTAAAAATCATTTAGGTAATATTTCTCCTGTCGGTGGTCTTGTTATTTTTTCTATTTTTATCGTTGTATGCCTTCTTAGTGGGACTAATCTTTCATCTTTCTGGCCTTTATTTGCTGGGATTATAATTTTACTTGGAGTTGGTGCTGTTGATGATATTTTGCATATACGCCCTTGGATTAAATTTTTTGCTCAATCTTTAGCTGCTTTTATTATTGTTTTTTTTGGTGATATTGTCGTATTTGACCTTGGTAATTTATTTGGGTTTGGCGATATTTCTATGGGGTGGCTAGGCTTTCTATTTTCATGGTTTTGCGTTGTTCTTTTAATCAATTCTATCAATATGATGGATGGTCTTGATGGATTAGCCGCAGGTAAAAGCGCCATTGTTCTTTTATGGTTTATAATTGCTTGTTATTTTGCTGGGTTTTATGCTCCTATTAAAGAATTATTGATATTGTTGGGAGCTGTTCTTGCCTTTTTATATTACAATATGCGCCACCCCTTTCGTGATAAAGCCTGTATATTTCTAGGAGATGCAGGAAGCATGTCTTTAGGACTAGTTTTAGGGTGGTATAGTATAAGTCTTTCACAAGAACCATCTCCCGTTCTTGTTCCTGTTTCTGTAGCTTGGATAGTGGCATTGCCCGTTATTGATGCTTTTGCCTTATTCGTTTACAGAGCAAAACAAGGAAGACACCCTTTTTCAGCAGATAGAAATCATTTTCATCATCATTTTGTCCATGCCGGAATACCAGTAAGCAGAGCTACTCCTGTGATTCTTGTGATTGGGTTTTTATGGGGGCTTGTCGGGTATGGAGGGGTTAATATAGGAATAGCAGAACCTGTATTAATGTATATATGGATAGCC
>JALTZE010000115.1 GCA_027051315.1 Micavibrio sp. | reverse complement strand
GGGATAACTAACATAAATCGTATTTTATGTTAGTTAGGTATTCTTTCTATTATCATAATAAAAAATCGTTAGAGATTGCTAAAAATTGGGGGTTGAGGAATTGTTTTGTATTTGGGTTATATTTTAAAGGATTTCCTTGAAGGTCGATTATGCAACCTCCTGCACTTCTTAAGATTGCATCTCCTGCGGCAGTGTCCCAGTAACATGTTTGACCAAAGCAAGGATATATATCTGCTTTTCCTGCTGCTACCATACATATTTTAATAGAGCTATATCTTCTGATTATTTTATTAACTTTATATTGTTGAAGATATTTATCTCTTTTTTCACTATTTCTATATTTTGATGACATTACTGTTAATCCTTTTGATGGCATTTTTCTTGTTCGTAAGGATTTTTCTTTATTAGTATCTTCGAGCCATCTTTTGGCCGTGTCTTTGCCATATCCGTAATATAATTCACCATAATGAGGAGCATAAATAACACCAACTATAGGATTTTCATTTTTTATCAGTGCTATATTTACGGTAAAATCACCATCTCCTGCTATAAATCCTTTGGTTCCGTCAAGTGCATCTACTAACCAATAATATTCAGAATTTGATAAATCAACTTTATGACCAGCAGATATAAGTTCTTCTCCAATAATTGGAATTGTTGGAGTTGATTTTTTAAGTTTTTCTATTATATATTCTTCGCCTGCTTTATCGGCTTTAGTAACGGGTGAACCATCAGCTTTGAGTTGTACTTCACTAAAACCTGACTCATCAAAATAATCATAAATAAGCTCACCAGCTTCTATGGCAATCCTTTTTATTTGATTGGTAAGGGCTGGAAGATGGTTAATGATTTTTGGTAAGTTTTCTGTCATTTTAATATAATAATTTTTAGGACGCTTTTTTTATTTTATCTGATTGATTTGGTAATATTTCTTCTCTACCTACTGATATATAGTGAAAATTAAGTTCTTTCATTTCTGGGAGTTTATAAATATTTCTAAGGTCGATAATTATATTACCATTCATTATTTCTTTTATTCTTTTTAGATTAAGAGCTCTAAATTCATTCCATTCGGTGATAATTACCAATGCGTCTGAATCTTTTGCAACTTCATAGGGATTTTCTTTCCATTCCAGATTCTCAAATTGTAATTCTGCTTGTTTTTTTGCTTCGGGGTCATATGCCGAGATTATTGCCCCTGCTTCTTGGAGTATTGGAATTATTGTTAATGATGGTGCATCTCTTACATCATCTGTATTTGGCTTAAATGCTATACCTAATATGCCTATTTTTTTTCCTCTTATATTTCCATCAAAAGCATTTATTATTTTTTGTGCCATTTTTCTTTGACGAGAAGCATTTACTTTTATTACTTGTTCTACAATTGTTTGTGGAGCGTTGTTTTTCTCACCAATTTGGGCAAGAGCAAGAGTATCTTTTGGGAAGCATGAGCCACCATAACCAGGACCAGCATGTAAGAATTTTGACCCTATACGATTATCTATACCCATTCCTTTTGCTACATCTTGGACATTTGCACCTGTTTTTTCGCAAATATCTGCTATTTCATTAATGAATGTGATTTTGGTCGCAAGGAAAGCGTTACTTGCATATTTTATTAGTTCAGAAGTTTCAAGCGAGACCATTACTATTGGTGTTTCATTTATATATAATGGACGATATATTTCGCGCATTATTTCTTTGGCACGGTCGGTTTCAGCACCAATAACTACACGATCGGGGCGCATAAAGTCATTTATAGCAGCACCCTCACGAAGAAATTCAGGATTTGATACTATGTCAAAATCGGCTTTGGGGTTTTCTTCACGAATAATTCTTTCTATTTCCCTTGCTGTTCCAACGGGAACAGTGGATTTTGTTACTATTACTGTATATCCCTCTAGATTTTTGGCTATTTCTCTTGCTGCTGTATATACATATTGCATGTCGGCATCACCTATTATACGGCGTGGCGGTGTTCCCACAGCAATAAATACCGCATCTGAGCCTTTTACTGCATCTGCTATCTCGGTTGTAAATGATAGGCGGTTTGCTTGTATCTGTTTTGCAACTAAAATATCTAACCCTGGTTCATAAATGGGCATCTCACCAGAGAGTAGCTTATCAATTTTGCTTTGCTCTTTATCCACGCAGATTACTTCTGTTCCAAATTCAGCCAGACAAGTTCCTGATACTAAACCAACATAACCTGTTCCTACCATTCCGATACGCATATTTATTTCCTTAAAATATTATATAAATCTACTTAGTTATTACCGCAAACAATTAAAGGACGCAAAGAAAATATTTTATATTAAGGTTCTGACTTTAGGAAAGGGGAATATTAATTTTATTTGTATTGACTGCAATCATGCTATAAGTATGATAGCCATATTAGTTAGGGTTATATAAACAAATTAAGGAAGAATTTAAATATGGCTAATCAGAATAATGCGACGGAACAGCAAAATTTTCCGTTATTTTATAAAAATCCGATGCCTTTAGATGCGCAAAAACATACAAATATAGCATTGAAGAAAAATTTTGGTCTTGGTTTTACAAAAGAAGTTAATGCAGTTCCGATAAATTTGATAGAAATGCCGCAAGTTTGTCATTTTTACCCGATTGCTTTTTCTCCTGATGGTAATGCTACTCCTGTAGCACTTTTGGGGCTTCGTGATAAGGAGAACCTCTTTATTAATGAAAAAGGTGAATGGGCTACAAATACTTATATTCCTGCATATATTCGCCGTTATCCTTTTATTTTCTCAGAGCTTCCTGATGATGAGAGACTTACATTATGTCTTGATATGGACGATGAAGTTATTGAAGAAAATGGTGAACAGAAACTTTTTGATGCAGAAGGAAAGCCAAGCGAGCTTTCACAAAATGCTCTTGAATTTTGTAAATCATATCATGCGGCTGCTCAGCAAACTATAGAATTTAGTAAGGCTATAGCTGACTCAGGGCTTCTTGTTGACCGTCAGGCAGAAATACAAGTTGCAGGAGGTAAGAAAATAAAATTTTCTGGATTCCAGATAATTGATGAGAAGAAATTTAATGAGCTTGATGATGCTATTTTTATAGAATGGAGAAAAAAAGGTTGGTTGCCTTTTATATATGCTCATTTATTTTCTGGAGCACAGTGGCAGAAACTTACTGCATTACTTAATGAAAGAATGTAATTATATATTATAAACAATAAGTTAGTTATATATAGAATATCCATAATCCTGTAAAAATAATAGAGGATTGTGGATATTTTTTATAATATTGCTTGCATATTATTTAAATAATATGTTAGCAGTTAGTTATTCACAGGAATTTTTTGAAAGGGGATTTTTGCTATGGCAAAAGTAGGTGCTCAACGTGCGGCAGAGCTTACTGGTAAATCAAAATCAACAATACAAAGAGCTATGAATAGTGGTAAGCTTTCATTTGAGCTTGATAGTAATAGCAGAAGAGTGATTGATGTATCGGAGCTTGATAGAGTGTTTGGCTTGGTAAGCTCATCATCTTCTGATGAAAGCTTGTCTGCTGGACAAAATGAAATGCAAAAAGCATCTGATATGTTGGAAATGGAACGTATGAAGATGAAAATACAAATGCTGGAAGATAAAATATTTGCAGCAGAAAAACAAATTGAAGATTTGAAAAGTCAAAGGGATCAATGGCAGAAACAGGCTCAACAGGTTCTTATCACTAGTCAGTACAGCCAAAAACAGGCAGAAGATTTGAAATTAGAGCTAAAAGAACGTGAAAGAAAAGAAGAAGAACGCAAACAAAAAATAATGGAAATGCGTATGAAAAAGCTTCAGGGGCAAAACCAGAATGATAAATCTAGTGAAGCACCAAGAGCTGGGTCAGAAGCTCAGCAAAAATTTACAGCTATTTGGCGAAAAATTAAAGATAGTGTAAATACTGAAAAAGTAGCATAAGTTATTTGTCGCTATAATTATTTATTTAAAAAAGCAGGAATTTCCTGCTTTTTTGTTATATAATATATTCATGTGTAGAAATTTATATAAAAATTGCTTGGGATATAATATGAGAAATTTATTTGCTCTTATTTTAATATTTTTTACAATAGCATTAATGGCAAGTTTTTCACATTCATATGCGGAAGAAAAAACCATAGAAGAAGCTTTGATGGAAGAAAATGAAAAGCCAAAATCGATAGAAGAAAAAATCAAAGAATTTGAAATGGAAATAGTAGATAATTTCTATAAAACATGTACTACCAGCAGTATGGCGAGATATCATGATTGCAGATGTATGTCGATAAGGTATCTTGACGAATATAAAAAATCTTTGGGTAAGAAAAATCATGCAGCAATAGTGATGGATATATCAGATGAATGTCCTGATAAGGTTGCTTTGGCCGGACAATCATATTCTATGTGTAAATCAAGCATGGCTCCACTTACAAAAAATTATGATGAATTTTGCTCTTGTGTTGCTAATAAATTTGCTAACCGTATGGCAAAAAGATTAAATGTTAGTACTCAATATCAGGTTAATATTAATTCTGAAATTTATAAAGAATGTGGATATGGGCAAATAGTTACAAAACATAAAAAAATTACAAAAGAAACTTTTGAAGCAGGGCAGAAGCAGAGTTTCTTTCCTAGTATTGAAAATGAATAGAATAAATTATAGCTATTATGTTTACTAACCGCCTGATAATGTATATTTTACTTTTCTGGTAATATAAGAAAAGAGAATAAATAAATGTCATCACTAACAATTGAATTATCTGATTTACTTGGTAAAGCTTTTACGGATATTGGTCTTCCTGAATCTTTGGGAGAGGTTAGAATTTCTGATAGACCTGACCTTGCGCAGTTTCAATGTAATGGAGCTATGTCTGCGGCGAAGATTGCTCGTAAGAATCCGCGTATGATTGCAAATGAGGTTATAGAAAAAATTTCTGAAAATAATCTTATCACAAATATTGATGTGGAAGGTGCTGGTTTTATCAATATAAAGGTTAGTGATGAAGTTATATCTAATATGCTTGCGCAAATGCTGGAAGCAGAGAATTGTAATCTTAGTAAAATATCTGATGGTGCAAATGTAGTTATTGATTATGGAGGACCTAATGTTGCTAAATCAATGCATGTTGGACATTTGCGTTCATCAATTATTGGGGAATCTTTAAAAAGAATATTTAGATTTGCTGGATATAATGCCTTAGGCGATATTCATCTTGGTGATTGGGGAACGCAGATGGGGATGGTTATTTCAGAGCTTGAAATTATGTATCCTGATTGGCCTTATTTTGATGAAAATTATGAAGGTGATTATCCAAAAGAATCTCCTATTACTATAGAGGACCTTGAAAAAATTTATCCTAAAGCTTCCAAAGCATGTAAAGAAGATGAAGCAAGAAAAGAAAAAGCAAAAAAGGCAACAGTTGAGCTTCAGGCAGGGCGTAGAGGATATAGAGCATTATGGCGACATATGGTTAATGTTTCTATTGAGAGTATGAAACGTAATTTTGCTGCTTTAAATGTGCATTTTGATATATGGAATGGGGAATCTTCTGTACATGAGCTTATTGCTCCGATGGTTGAGGAGATGGTTAATAAAAAATGGGCAGTGGATAGTGAGGGAGCTATTGTTATTCCTGTAGCAAAGAATGATGATAAAAAAGAAATCCCCCCTCTTATCTTATATAAATCTGATGGTGCTGTTATGTATGGTACGACTGACCTTGCTACTATTGTTGAAAGAATAAGAGATTATAATCCAGAAAAGATTATATATGTTGTTGACCAGCGTCAGAATCTTCATTTTGAACAGGTTTTTAGAGCTGCGCACAAATGTGGTATTGTTCCTGATGATGATAAAGAGTTGATTTTTGTAGGTAATGGAACAATGAATGGCAAGGATGGGAAGCCTTTTAAAACTCGTGAAGGTGGAGTTATGAGGCTGGAAGACCTTATCGCTATGGGAAGAGAAAAGGCACTTGCTAGATTAAGTGAGGCAAATTTGGCTGAAGATATGAGTGATGATGAAAAAAATGAGATAGCAGATATGGTTGGTGTGGCTGCTATTAAATTTGCTGATTTGCAAAATAATCCTGTTTCGGATTATATATTTGATATTGATAGAATGACTGCTTTTGAAGGAAAAACAGGGCCATATCTTCTTTATCAGGCTGTACGTATAAAGTCATTATTGGTTAAGGCCGCTGATGCTGGATTTACTCCTGACCCTACTGGAATAATGGTAAGTGATGAGGATAGAGATTTAGCTCTTATTCTTTTACAGTTTCAGGATATATTATATGGTGCGGTTAGGAATCTTGCTCCTAATTTGTTATGTGATTATTTGTATAGGATTGCTCAGGAATTTAGCTCTTTTTATGCGAAATATCACATTATATCAGAAAAAAATGATGCAATAAGGTCATCTAGGCTTGCTCTTTGCTCTCTTACATTAAAACAGCTTAAAACAGGGCTTGATTTATTGGGGATTAGAGTCCCTGATAGAATGTAATTATCTGCTGATAAGTACGTGGTAAAAATGATAACCGGAAGAGGGAGATGAGGAAGCTTCTATACATCCAGTTTTGCTTTGCCAGATATTTATATCATTGCTGGGGTTGGAGGGATAGCTTCCAGTAAAGGGAGCATTTGGAGAGTATGTACCGTCTGTATCTTTTGGTATGTTACCAGTAATTGATGATGTTTTATTTATTTGTTCGCATATTTCCATTTTTATATATGGTAAGATGAGTACGAGGTCACTTGCTGGATTAGGGTTACATCCAGCAGAACTGCTTTCCCATATGCAAATGTCAGAAGTTAGATACCATTCTTTATACCTACTGTTTCCTGATTTAGTTTCATCAAGCCATGTATTATCTGGTGTTTTATATTTTATATTACCGCCACTAATATTAAATATTTTGCAATCATTTGTTGTTTGGGGGGAGTGTTCATATCCTGTGATAAAATTATTTTCAAAGCTTATATCTCCTTCTGAACATCCTTTTCTTAATAATTTATTTATGGCTTTTTCTATTGTTTGGGCATTTGATATTATATCTGTTGCTGCTATTTTTGCTTCGGAACGATTGATATTTCCGCTTGTATTTTGGGATGTTTTGGTAAATGTAAATGTTAAAGCAGCAAATAATATTACTCCTATCAAGACTATGAAAAAGGCATTTCCTTTTTCTGCTTTATTATTTCTTTTTATCTTCATTTGTTTTGCTTTTAAATATTTTTTCTCTGGCTTGTTTACCGCTTTGCATTAGAAGATTTCTTGTCTCTTCATCAATTTCTGCCTTCTTATTTTGTGGAGAAGGAGGAGTTGCTTGTCCAGCTTGTGCAGTGGTTTGTGTTGCCGTGTTAGGTGGTGTTTGTGGTTTATTTTTAAATATTTTTTCTCTGGCTTGTTGTCCTGATTTTTCAATAGCTTCTTGTGTTCCTGCATCAAGTTTTGAAATATCAGAATGCATTCTTCTTTGTGGCGGAACTTGTATTGGTGGAGTCATGTCTATATCGTTATCTAATCTGTGAATTTCGCAAAGTGTATAAATGGCACTATCTACTGCATCAAAATCATCTTGTGAAATATCCAGTTTTTCATTGATAATTTTGAATTTTTCTGGAATTTCCAAAGCAACATCAGATTTTTTTGCTGTCCAGCTTTTGTTGGTTAGAGCGTCCCTTAATTTTGTTATTACAGCAGTGTTTCTTACCATATCTTCATCAGGAGGAGGAAGAGCCATAAATCGAGTTACACGCATCGCTTTTGCAAAACCTGGATTAGAGTAGAATATACCAACGGTAACAACAAATTCACCAAAGCTTATTATGGCTTGTCCTTCTTTGAATGACCTTAATTCATCATAGCTTGCACGTCCTCTTAACTGAACGCCAGCCTGTAATGAATCAGAATATGTGGAACTAAGGCTTCCTGCATCCATTTGGTAGCTGGATACTTCGGTAACAAGTGCCTGACCGACAGTTTTTTCAAAGAATTCTTTGGTTTGAGTAGGGTCTTCGAGTTTTCCGAATATTTTAATGTTACAGTTAGCAGTTATTGACCTTGCTTCTTCTTTTACCCTTTTTTCCATCGCTGGTAAATCTTGTGCGGAATAGATAAGGCAGAAACCTAACGAACGAGCCTGAGCAGCCATCACTGCCATGCCTTGTGCTGTATAGTAACCAACCTCATCAAATACTACCATAAAAGGGGTGGCAGAATTTGTTGGTTTGTTTTCAATTACACTGCTACTGCTTCCTTCAACTGTTGAACCTAGAGTTGAACCCATCATTCCTTTGATAGTTGCGGCAACAATTTTACCAAGATTGGCTGTTTCATCTCCTGATTTTTCAAGGGCAGGAATTAGAACGACTAATACTCTACGATTAAGTACAACATCTACCATATCAACATCTGCTGCTTGGGCATCAAAAATATAGCCATATTCATCACCAAGTGATTGTAGTGACCTTGTAAATTGCATTGATAAGAAACCATGTTGTTGAAAACATGTTCCTGTATCAACATTAGGTACATCTGGTCCTGGTGGTTTTTGTTGCCCATTATCATCAAATACAGCATCCATATATCCTGGAAGTGTATCGAGATATCCTTTAACCCCTGTTCTTATATCTTCTGGTAATGTTTCATCACGTGATAATTTGATTACGTTATTTAGTGTTAAATATTCACGGATAGTACTTACGGACATAGGTCTGTCTTGATGATCCCTTTTCCATGTAAGGGCAGGCATTATTGAGCTTACTAGTGAAACTGCACGTTCTTTCCACATTGCGTTATCACCTTCGGCATCTGGCATTAGTGATACTAGCATTTGTGTTAAGTAAGAGGCAGAACCACTGGAAAATGGGTTCATGGTATTTGATGGTGCTTTGGTATCTGAGTTACCTGTCATATAGTTTAGTACTAAAAGGTCATCATCACGACCAAAACGCCTTAAAAGTGATGATAAAGATGACCAAAGGTCAGTATCTGCCTTACCATCAATATAAATAAATCCTGAACCCCATGTCATGGCATTGGTAACCATTGATTTTAGACCTTCGGTTTTACCAGCACCTGTTGTTCCAAGATAAAGTATATGTGTTCTGGCATCAGAGTTTGAGAACCATACTTCTTCATCTGTTCTATCTGCGTTTCCAAGATAAAGAATTCCTTCTGCTTCTCCGTTTCTTCCTGGACCCATATTATTGCCATCTTTGAATGGAGAACCTACAGGTAGTTTAAAGGCTATTGTTCTATCTACTTTTGTTAGCCACCAAAAATAAATAAGCATAATCAAAGAAATTATATCAAGAAATGGAAGTACTCTTGGTTCTATAAATAATAATAATGCAATTGTTATAAATAACGATGTTGAGACGGGAGGAGATGATAGACCATCTGCTAATTTTTGTAAAAAGGGTCTGGTATCCCTTAATATGGTTTCATGTGATAAATCGTATTTTTTCTGGTTTAATGCCATTTATTTATTCCATTATTATAATATCTAGTCATTATCTTGATTTTAGAAAATCATCTGCTGAAATAGCTTCGCCAATGTCACTACCTGTTTTTGTAGTTTCTTGTGATAATATCAAATTATTATCAGCAGGTGATTGTATTAACCATATAAATATGAATATTAATATAGTGCCGATTACTGCCATTATTATATCTGATTTATAATTCTTTTTTGTTTTTGCTGTTTGTTTATTGTCTTTTGTACTGTTGTTTTGGCAAGATGTGCTTTTTTTATTATTTAGTGAATTATTGATTTTATCCATTAAGCTTATGGCTTGTTCTTTTGTTTTGAAAATAGCTATTTTTTTTGGCTTTTCATTTTCTGTTTGTATATTTATGTTGAAGTTTTTACCGTTTGCTTTTACGGTAATCATTGTTTCGTTAACATTTCCTATTTTCATACGCCATAATACAGGTTCTTCTGCATCGGGGCAGGAAATCACCAAATATCCGTCATTAAAATTTACATCTGTTGTTTGTTCAGTTTGTGTATGTAGATGTTTTTTCATTTAATTATCCTGTTTTTACTTTTTTTATACCACGTTTTTTACTTTTACTATAATCAAGAGCTGGTATAGGACGAGCTCTTGAAGATAACATGTATTCAGAAATTGTTTTTACAGCATCATTTATTCTTGGTTTTGGGATTGGTCTTCTTATTAATTTTTCTGCTTTAAAATGAGCCATTGCTCCTAAAGCTTCCATATGGAATGATTGTCTTCCTAAATTATTTAGAGGATACCATAATTCTCTGTCATAACCACGAAGCCAGACAAATTGGGCAGGGGCTAGTACTCCTCCTTCTTCTCTTGCATTTAATAATGCGCGGATAAGGGCTGTATTTTGATATGCATGTTGGTTACATAATCTTATTGTTGGGCCTGCAAGGTCTCTATTTTTTAGTACTTTTCTTGCTTTTCTAAGCAGTTGTGGTTTAATTTTAAGACCTGTTTTATAGTTCCAGCATGTTGCGAGTTCACCTAACATATTATCGGATTCGGTTCTTTTTCTTGCGGCTTTTAGGCAAAATGCGGCAAGGAGTATTTGTCTGTATGGCTTGAGTCTTAAAGGTCCTCTCCATGGTTTGCCCAGCTGTTTTATAAATGCTTTTTTAGCAACTTCTTCATCAAGTTTACCATCTGGCACAGGTATTGAATTATATGCTATCCATTCTTCTGGTCCTAAAGCTTCGGAAAATAAAGGTAGTTCAGCAGGAACAGGAGAACCAGGGGGTCTTACAGGTTGTTTTGATGGATTAAATTCAGCAAAAGGACTTATTATGGGGAAAACTTCTGATTGTCTTTTTATTAGACCATTTAAATCAAATTTTTTTCTGTGTTGTGTGTTTGGTCCTTTTACGATACACCATATTGCTGCGATTATAAGCAATCCTATTGTTGGATATTGTATAACTTGCATAGGTGCAGAAGCAATAAGACCAAATAAATCTCCGTCTATCTGGCTTGGGTCATATTTATCAGCTTTTTCAAATAAATCATGGAAGCTAACATTAACTATATCGCCATAGCTTACTGTATAATCCTCAGGAACAATAAATGATAAAGCCCACATTTCATACCATCTGATGGTACGTATGAAATCTATTATTTCAGTCTGATATAAATACCATATCAGAAATGAAAGAGCTGCTAATATAATAAGGATAATGAAGTAACCTATCGCATTATCCGTACCAGCTGGTTGTTCTGCCACTTTTATTGAACCTTAAATTAGAATTAAACCATATCACAAACCCACATATGATATATCATAATATAGCAAAAAAGAAATGCATAAACCAAGTATCTATGTATATTTTTATAAAAAAATGATAAAAATGTTAGAAATTGTAAAAAGTAGTTTGATTTTTTTTAAAATATGTTTTAAAAGACTGCACAGCTCCGATTGAAAAGGAGCTTGATTAAAAAGAGTAGTTAGGTGCGCCGCAATAGCTCAGTTGGTAGAGCAGTTGATTTGTAATCATCAGGTCCGCGGTTCGAGTCCGTGTTGCGGCACCATCTGTTTTCTTTTGTGAAGATAGCCCAGAATAATAGGTCATGCTTTTTGCTTTGATTTGTTGATGATTTCTAGATTATTGGGGTGTAGCCAAGCGGTAAGGCAGCGGTTTTTGGTATCGCCATGCGCAGGTTCGAATCCTGCCACCCCAGCCATTTTTCCTTTCATTATCATTCAGCATTGTTTATGGTTGCCTTAGAAAACAAGGCATGCCAATGATTTTCGTGCTTGTTGTGTTCATAATTATTCGCCGTTAAACGGCTGCAGCCGCGAAATTTGTTGGTAGATTTTCCTTGTTTATACCAACAAATGTGGAATCAATCGCCTTATAAACTAAAGCCAGCCTCTCAAGACCTCATAAAGCTATATACCTTAATGGGGGAAGCACTTGGAGCCGCTCAACTGATAGAAGATGCGCTCAGTTACGCAATATCCATGAAAAAAGATCTAAAAGACGCGGGCAGAGTATCGAAAGCTGATGATGATGAGCATTTAAAGAAATACCGAAAATACACGCTCGGTGACGCAATTAAACTCGTAAAAAAAGAGAAGCTATTCGATAAGAATTTAGAACAAAAGCTTGATCAGATTAGAGGAGACAGAAATTGGCTCATTCACAGAAGTCTTTATCAAGCGCTAGATTCTAGCTACGACAACATGAGTTTTGAGCACTACAAAGACGAATTGTATATCAGAATTAAAACAATCACCCATGACGCTAACGATATACAACATCTTATTTCAGAAGATTTACTGAAATTTTGTGAAGGTCAGGGTGCTGATATGTCTCGGGCAAAGAAAGCTATAAAGGAGCATTACGGATGAAGCTGACAGAAATCGCGTGTAAAAACGCTAAACACACAAATCCAAAATCCAAAGCGCCTTTAAAGCTTTCAGATGGCTATGGCTTGTCTTTATGGGTTTATCCTAATGGCTCAAAATATTGGCGTTTGGCATATCGTTTTAATGATAAGCAAAAAACACTGGCTTTAGGCGTTTACCCAGAAATTTCTCTAAAACAAGCGCGAATGAAGCGCGTAGATGCCAACAAAGAGCTTATTAAAGAGGGCAAAGACCCAAGCTTAGAAAAGAAAAAAGAAAAAGCGATGGCGGTAGAAAATAATGCCAATACTTTTGAAGTGATCGCGCGGGAATGGTACGACAATCGCAAAGATATATGGAAGCCACGATATGCGGTTGAGGTTATTAAGCGCTTAGAAGAGGACATTTTTCCTGAAATTGGCGCGTATCCTATAAAAGAAATAGAGCCGCCTCTTTTATTGCAAGTCATTAGAAAAATAGAACGCAGAGGGGCTTTTGATTTAGCTAAAAGGCAGAATCAGAAATGCGGTGAGATTTTTAGATATGGGGTCTGTTGCAAGATAAATATTTATGGGGTAAAAATTTTCTAAATTGTTGTAAAGTTTTATAACAACAATCAGGAGAATTTATCCATGTCCAATCAAATAGAAATGATAAGCCTCGAAGAGTTGGTACCAGCCAATCACCAATACCGGGAATGTTGTTGCAGCTATCCTTAAAGCTATTCGTTATACAAAACCTTTAAAGGAAGATAAAAATAGAGCCCGTTGGCCTATGCACCCGATCTGGGAAAAATCTTTAAATACTTCTTATAAAGCGTTAGAGCCTTATAGCACTAACGCTATAAGGGAAAACATTATAACGGACTATAGAGAAAACGTTATAGGCGGCTATATAGAACGCCTTATAGGAAACGCTATAGGATTAACCGCTGCCAAAGGGCGTGATATTTCAGAGTTAACTATAGTATTAGAAGAACTACAAGATCATATAAATGCTATAGCAGAGGAGGATATAAGCATTTTGGTCAAAAAATTCGATAAAGCCGAAGAAAGATTCAAATTTTTAAAATAAATGTGGATATTCACTTTTTGTTCTTTTATTTCCCTTTTGTTGTGTTAAAATTTTTTATAGTAACCATGACCAAGGATGTGGAGGGTTGTATGAAAGAATATTATTCTATTGCTGAAGTGGCTGATATGCTTTCTGTTTCGAAAGAGACGCTAAGAAGGTGGGATCGTAATGGTAAGTTAAGGCCTGTAAGACACCCAATAAATAATTATAGAGTCTATCACATCGAACAATTAAGAGAATTTGAGCAACTTGGTTTTTTGTTTTCTGATAGAAAGCATGTTGCAGAAAAACCACTTCGCAAATATCAAACTATTGAACTTTTTGCTGGTGCTGGAGGGTTAGCTCTTGGATTAGAAAATGCAGGCTTAGAATGTATTTTACTGAATGATTTTGATAAATGGGCTTGCGAAACTTTAAAGCTAAATAGGCCAAATTGGAATGTTGTTCATGATGATGTTCGTAATTTAGATTTCTCTGCCTATAAAAATAAAGTTGATATTATTACTGGAGGTTTTCCATGTCAGGCCTTTAGTTATGCTGGTAAAAAGCTTGGATTTAATGACACTAGAGGTACGCTCTTCCATGCTTATGCTTCGGCAGTAAAAGAGTTGCAGCCTAAAATTTGTGTCGCTGAAAATGTCCGTGGTTTGTTAACGCATGACAGTGGACGAACAATAGAAACAATGATTAGTGTGCTTTCTGATTTAGGCTATACTGTGCTTAAGCCAAGAATTATGAAGGCTATATTCTACCGTGTTCCACAAAAGAGAGAACGCTTAATTATAGTTGCTATTAGGAATGATTTAGCACAAACAGAATTTAATTTTCCTGAGCCTTATAACAAACTTTATGCGCTTAAAGACGTTCTAAAAAAAGGCGAGTTGTATGACTGCGATGTTCCTAAATCAGAAGGACAGAAATATCCTAAGAGAAAGAAAGAGATTATGGATCTTGTACCGCAGGGCGGTTACTGGAGAGACTTACCCGAGAAAATTCAAAAAGAGTATATGCTTAAAAGCTATTATCTAGGAGGAGGGAAAACTGGGATGGCTCGGCGTATGAGTTGGGAAGAACCTTGTTTGACTTTGACTTGCTCTCCTGCACAAAAGCAAACAGAAAGATGTCATCCCGAAGAAACAAGGCCATTTACAGTTAGAGAATACGCTAGGATACAAACTTTTCCAGATAGTTGGGAATTTGCAGGCTCTATGACGCAACAGTATAAACAAATTGGAAATGCTGTACCTGTTAACTTAGCGTATGAAATAGGGACTTCTATCGTCAATTTCTTAAATGAGATTGAACGGTCAGAGACTAATTCAGAAGCTCAAGCAGCTTAGTTATCTGTTGCTTCTTTTGAAAGCTCTAGAATATCTGAGCTTGCGGCAAGTTTTGTTACAACTTCATCCAATTCGTCGGCAAAATTAGATTCTTTTGCAACATCTCCAATACATTTGATTATATCGGCATAAAAATTAGTATCTCCAGTTATCCTTGTCCAAAAGTCTTTACCAACAATTACGGGATAGTGATACTGAGAAGTAATTCTCTTGTAATGGCTACTTAAGTCATCTTCTTCGCCATATAAAACCCCGACAATTAAATTATGAAATCCAAGCTTTAAATTGTTTGTCCGGCCTAAGTTAATAACAGACGAAAAATGTCCCGCAATAGTTTCAACATCATCTTTATTGATAGTGTTGGGTCCTGCCTTAAGTTGACAATATTTATGGTCTTGATCTACATAATCATCAAATTCGATATCAATACCATTGGTAGTGCTACCGAATGAAGACAATACATCATTTGTAAAACTCTGCATATTTTGACCGAATGAAGTTGTTATAGATGTGCCTAGAACTCTCGGATAAATTAATGCTTTTGCTATACTTTCTGGTTTAGAATCTCCACATAAAAAATTAGCTAGATATACGGTTAGAAAAGGATTGATGTTAAATTCACTGGGCTTAACTAGTTTTTGGGTATTTTTTATATGATTTACTGCAATTGTATCTCTAAACCAGTCTTGCGTTTTTTTTAGAACTCTTTGTTTTTCTGTTTCATTCATTTATTTATCTTTTCGCTTACTGATTTAATATTTAGATTCGCAAAAAATATTTTATCACAAAAAGTATAATTATATAAAGGGATTAAATAAAATTGAAACAAGGAATAAGATTATAAAAAAATAAAATCAGATATGTTTCTTAAATATAAAAAACATATAATTGATTAAACCACTGATAGTAAAAGGTTTTATAATGAAAAAATTAGAAATTAATTTAGAATATTGTTACGGAATAAAAAAACTCGAACATAATTTTAAATTTAAAAATAGGACTTTTGCAATTTATGCCCCTAATGGTGTGATGAAAACATCTTTTGCAAAAACCTTTGACGATTATTCAGAGGAAAAAGATACATCTGACCTGGCTTTTCCAAAAAGAAATACTGTACGACATATTAAAGTTGATGATACAGAAATTAATCCTGCAGATATATTGGTAATAGAGTCTTACAATGAAGATTATAAATCAGAAAAAATCTCAACCCTGCTGGCAAATAAACGCCTTAAGCAAGAATACGATGATATTCATAAAGAAATTGATAAAGCTAAAGCTGATTTAATTAAAAAACTAAAACAGCTTTCAGGATTAACAGGCCGCACAGATAATATTGAGAAAACAATTGAAGATATATTTGGAAAGCCATTTTTTGATTTTATCATTGAAATAGAAAATGAGGTTTTAAAGATTAATCCTCTGCCGGACCACACAATTAAATACGGTTTAATTTTTAATGATAAAGTAACAGGATTTTTAGAAACAAAAGATTTTAAAAATACTATTCAAGAATACATTGAAAAATATGATGAACTTATTGAGAAATCACCATATTTAGGA
Organism: Micavibrio sp.; assembly: GCA_027051315.1. Lineage (GTDB taxonomy): Bacteria > Pseudomonadota > Alphaproteobacteria > Micavibrionales > Micavibrionaceae > JALTZE01. The sequence goes on along the minus strand of JALTZE010000115.1, from coordinate 609 downwards.
AAAGATTTTAAGTTTTATCATGCAGAAAATGTTCAAAAGCAATTAGTCTCCAATAATTTCTTTAAAGGCGGGCACTCGGTTAATTTATTTGATGGTACACAAGATAGTAAATGCTCTTCAGATGAAGAGCTTCAAAACATACTTGATGAAGAGAAAAGAAAGATTTTGAATGACGATAATCTTCAAAGTCGTTTCAATGTTATCGATAAAAAACTTTCAAACAAAGAATTAAGAGAATTTAGAGATCATCTTTTAGATAATAAAGAAATTTTACCTGAATTAACTGACCTTAATAAATTTTCTAAAAGAATATGGCTCGCTTATTTAGTTGATCAGAAAGATTTACTAGCCGAGCTTATTAGAAAATATAAAGACGGTCAGAAAGAGATTAAAGAGCTTTTAAAAAAAGCTAAGAACGAGAAGACTGAATGGGAAGAAGTTATTAGAATTTTTAATAACAGATTTACGCATTTGCCATTTCATCTCGATATTAAAAATAAAGAGGACGTTATTTTAAAAGGTGATGTCGAAACTATAGAGTTTGTTTTTGATGATGGAATTGACCAAAAAAACTTTGATAAAAAAGATGATTTGCTAAAAATATTAAGC
>JALTZE010000114.1 GCA_027051315.1 Micavibrio sp. | reverse complement strand
CGATAATATCAGAGTAGAAATAAGAATAGATGAAATAATTTCAGAAAATAGATTACGTATAAACTGCACATTACCTGAAAAGGAGAATGAAAAAACTATCTGGCATTGGTACGGAATGCTTTTTACTTTACTTCCCTAAGCTCAGAAATTTCCCTAACTTCTACTATTTCTGGAATATAATGTTTCATCATATTTTCTATTCCCATTTTTAATGTTGCACCAGCACTTGGACAGCCTGCACACGCACCCCTCATTTCAAGATATAAAATTCCATCTATAAATGAATGAAAAACAACATCACCACCATCATGAGCAACAGCAGGTCTTATTCTTTCATTTATCAGAATTTTTATTTGCTTTACTATTTCATCATCATCTTCTTTTATTTCATTACCATTAATTTCTGATAAAATATCCACCCTACTATTGCTTGCAAAAAAATCTACAAGCACACATAAAATATCTGTTTTAAGAATAGTCCAATCCTTTTGCTTATTCTTAGTAACCGATACAAAATCAGTATTAATAAAAACAGATTCTACTCCATCAATATCAAACAATAATTTCGCCAAAGGATGTTTCTGAGCATCTTCTATATTTGTATATTCTGCTGCACCATCTTCCATAATTTTACATTCTGGTATAAATTTCATCACCAAAGGATTAGGGGTTTCTTCTGTTTGAATAAACATTATTCCTCTCAATCAAATATACTTACAATATCATCGGCTGCTGCTTCTGTCACAGCAGGAACTTTTAAAACAGGCACATTAACACGAGTAGATATTTTCTGAAATAAAGCTGCATTTTCTTTTGACTTACCAACAGCAACAACCAGCAAAGCAATATTATTATCTGAATTTATCGTCTTAACAAGCATATCTATCTTATCACCAATTTCTATATATATCGCTGGTACTGTATTATGAATATCTTTAACTTTTTTAGCTATTTCCCATACAAATTTCTCTGCTTTTTCTCTAATTTCTTTTCTCATCTGATTTTGCACCCCACCCCAATGCTGAAACTCACTATCAGAAGCAGAATAAAAAATCCCAACTTTCCCATTATGGGAGATTGCCAGTTTTGCTGCTATTCTTAGTGATAGGTCAAATTCATCGCTATCATCAGCCATCACCAGAAATACTTTTTTTCCCTTAGCATCATTTTCAACATCATTATCTTTTTTTTCTTCTTCCTCTGCCATTCTTATCTCCTAAATTTACCTTCTTCTAAACAGCATATGAGAACCCCACCCCATCAATACAGCAAACAAGACCATTGAAAAACCATATAACCAAGAATGTTCCATAGCCATTTTATATATTTCTGCACTAATTCCTACTTGTGTAACTGGGAAATCTTTTCTAAATCTATCGACAAGCTTACCATCATTAAATAAAAATGCTTCAACTATATATTTACCAGTGGGAACATTAGAAGGAAGTATAAACTTTACCTTAAAAAAATCATCCGTTATATTTTCTATTTTTTCTGATGATAAAGGGAGCAAACCTTCTGATTGCCTTATCCTTATCAAAGCCTCATGAAATAGCTCTTTTTTCAAAATATCATCTTCGTCAGAAGAAAAATCCATTTCATCTATTCCTATTCCCAATTCATTTAGAATTTTCTCACTACTTATTCCCGTTTCATCACCAATAATCGCATAATCATAATAGACAGGAACTTTATTAAATTCCACAGAATCAGTATTAACCCACATTCCCATAATTTTAGATTTTTTTCTAACAATCATGTTATGGTCAGGCCCACGTATAGTTATAGCCAAATCACCTTTTGTTCTTGTGCCATATATAACAAGCTCATCACCATTAAAACCTGTATTAATAGAAATCTGCATCTGTGCCAAATCTATAACAACCTCATCATCAGCAACAGAAATTTCACTCAAAAAGATAAATGAAAACATAAAATATGATAATATAAATAAAAATAATTTTCTCATAGCTATCATCTTACCACCACAGAGAAATAATCTTCAGGTTCAACCAAAAGACCAAATGCCATCTTTATAGCTATAATAACAATCATAAGTGATAGAAATATCCTTGCCCCTACTCCTCCAAAATATTTTGCCATTGCAAGACCTACACGAACCCCTATAACGCCTCCTACTATAAGCAATACAGATAAAACAAGGTCAACAGTATGGTTCGCAACCGCATGTAATACCGTAGAAAAAGCAGTAGTAAATATAATTTGGAATAAAGATGTTCCAGCAACCAATAACGGGGACATTCCCAAAATATAAATCATCGCAGGAACCAAAAGAAAGCCCCCACCTATCCCCATTATAGAAACCAAAAGCCCGCCAACAAAACCAATAAATGCAGGAATAAGAGCACTTACATAAATTTTTGATTGTTCAAATTTCATTTTATAAGGAAGCTTTGAAGCAAATTTACCAGAAAGGAAATCACCTGTTTTTTTATCACTACCACCCTTTTTAAAGAAAGATAAAATACTTTCAAAAAGCATCATCCCCCCTATAACCCCAAGTAAAATAACGTAAAGAGCAGAAATAACTAAATCAATCTGCCCAAAATGTTTAAGCATTTTAAATATAAATATACCGATGATAGACCCAATAAATCCACCACCTAGCATAACTATACCCATTTTAATATCAACATTCCCCTTTTTTAAATGCCCCAAAACACCAGAAACACCAGAAGCAACCAGCTGGCTCGCCTGAGTACCAACGGCAACAGCAGGAGGAATACCCAAAAATATCATAAAAGGAGTTGATAAAAATCCACCGCCAACACCAAAAACACCTGATAAAAAGCCAACAAAAACTCCCAGCGCAAGAATAGCTTCCGCTGGTACAGACATTTCAGCAATAGGTAGATATATATACATTTCAACCTGCCATGAACTTAACAAAAGCTAAAATGCATCAAATATAAAGAAATTGCAAATATTAAAGCCTATTTCCCAATTCCCTGTCCACCACTAAAAGGAGATAAAAGTTCACCATCTTTCAAAGTTTTTTCAACTGCTGCCTTCTCACTATCAGGAAGCAACAACCTTTCACCTTCCTCTAGCTTGTTTGAGATAATATATATAGCCCCTTTAGCTACGTTTGAGTCTTTAAAACTATTTTTTAAAATCTCATAAGGTTCTATACCATTTAAAAGAGGCAAGATGATAGTATGTTTTGATACGTTATTTTCTATATTTTTTACGGCTTCTTTTAAAACATAACTTTTGACGGCAAAAATAACGCAGTCGTAAACTATATCTTTTGGAGGAGTTTGATAGGTGCTAAAGTTTTTATAAAAACTCTTTTTGCCATCTTCTATCAACACGATACCATCTTTAAGATTTTGAGGATTTTGCGTAATAAGATCTACTTTAGTCACTTTGGACAATTTTGCACCTATATATCCTCCTACTCCTCCGACGCCAACTATTGCTATTTTCATTTTTTTCCTTGTTTTTAAGACCTATCGGCTTTGCCAAGCTTCTCTTTCAGAACTCTTTTTAAAACTTTTCCGGTGGCGTTTTTTGGAAGTTCATCCACTATAAATACTGACTTTGGTATTTTAAAATTGGCTAGGTGCTCTTTTAGGTATTTTTTTATCTCATTTTCGCTGATTTTAGCATCCTCCTCAATTTCAACGTAAGCTATAGGTACTTCTCCACTTTTTTCATCCTTTTGGCCTATTACGGCTGCGGCTTTGATGTAAGGATTGTTCATCAATATCTCTTCTATCTCTCTTGGGTAGATGTTGATACCTTTTGAGATAATAAGATCTTTTTTTCTATCTACTATATAAATAAAACCATCTTCGTCTATATATCCCAAATCTCCGGTTCTTAGCCATCCGTTTACTATAGTTTCCGACGTGGCTTCAGGGCGATTTAGGTAGCCTTGCATTACATTGTCGCCTTTTACTATAATCTCTCCTATTTATC
>JALTZE010000113.1 GCA_027051315.1 Micavibrio sp. | reverse complement strand
TATAAATAAAAGATAAAAGGGGAAAATGGATATATCAGGGCTAAAATTTTCTATATATGAAATATTATCCATTATTGGGCTAACTCAATGTGTCATGATATTAGTATATATGGGTTTAAGAGCAGGAAGAATAAGTAGAGCTATATTACCATTTATCTATTTTCTTATTATTGGAGGAGCATTTTTTACAGATTTTGCATCTCGATTTATATCATCGGTTATTATTTATTATGATTTTATCAATTGGTCACTATGGTATATATCACCAGTAATTAGTGTGCTTCTTATTGTACAAATAGCAAAAATAACAAAACCCCCTGCACGGATTAACTATCTTATTTTATTGATAATTCCACTAATCTTTGTTTTTTCATATTCAGGATATTTAATAGAGGGAAATTATTGTGATGAAACTATAAATATACTGTCATGTAATAATTATCTTGAATGGTTTAAATTAATTACATTGATAGCAGGTGGAATATCACTTCTTACTATATGGCTACAAAAAAATCTTTTAGATGGGTTATATCAAGAAAAAAAATTCGGGCGTGACCGTTACTGGCTTATCATTGCATTGATAACTACAAATCTAATTTTACTTCTAATTGAATTTGTTCAAAAACTACCGCAGATAAATATTTCCGAAGAAGATATATTCTTTGTCCGTACAGTTCTGGGGCTAAGTTTTTCATATATTGCCTCTACATCATTATTTAGAATTTATCCACAATCAGTAGAAATAACAGAAGAAAAAAAAGAAGAATTATCAGCAGAAGAATTAATAATAGAAAAAAAAATAGAAAAATTATTAAAATGGGAAAAAATATATCACGAGCCAAATTACGGCAGAACAGAATTAGCCCATGAACTACAAATAGCTGAAACAATTATATCTAAAATTATTAGATTATATTTCGGAAAAAATTTACCACAATTACTTAATGAATATAGAGTAGAGGATGCTAAAATGCTCCTTACTGAAACAGATGCTCCAATAAAGACAATTGCATCAGAATCAGGTTTTAATTCAATAGCTTCTTTTAACAGAATATTCAAAGAATTAACAGGAAATTCTCCAAGCTTCTACAGAAAAAATACCATAATAAAAAAATAAACTTCTCAAAAAGATAATATGATGAATCTTAAGTGCTTGTTTTAAGATTCTTTTAATAAAATTGCGGTCATTATAGGTGGTTAAAGGCTTATAATTTGCTTTAAAAAAATATATGATGTTTGTGCTTACTTTTATAAGCAAATCTATATTTTTATTCTTCACACAAACTATTTAAAGGAGTCTTTTTATGACTATTGATTTAAGAAAAGCAAAATCGGAAAGTGGTTTTACACTTGTCGAACTTGCAATTGTTATGATTATCGTTGGTCTTTTGATTGGTGGTATTCTAAAAGGTCAAGAACTTATCGGTAATGCACGTATCACAGCTACTACAACTCAATTAAAATCCATTGATTCAGCAACAAATACATTCCGTGATATGTATAAAGGTTTTCCAGGAGACCTTATAAACGCTCCACAAAGACTTAGAAATTGTGCTGCTGGTACACAATGTGGTAACGCTCCAGCAGCCAATCTTGGAGATATGAGGATTCAAACAGCACCTGATGTTGCTATGGCTCTTAATACCGAAGCTTTAGCATTTTGGGCACAATTGAATGCGGCTGACCTTCTTGGTGGAATGACAGGTCTAACAGGTGCTGCTCCTGCATTTGGTGTTGATGCCCCTAGTGCCGAAGTTGGTGGTGGATTGCGTGTAGGTTATTCTGCAGGTGGTGCAGGTGTTCTTACAGGTACAAGCGCTGCTGCTGTAATTGGCTCAGGTCACTATATTGCTCTTGCTCAGACACCAGCAGCTATTGGTACTGGTATAGCCATGCTTAATCCAGTTCAAGCCGCTACAATCGATAGAAAACTTGATGATGGTGCTCCTGATACTGGTATCGTTTATGGTTCCAATGACGGTGCTGGTGCTGGATGTATGGTTGCTGCTGGTGGTAATAACATATATCAAGAATCTGTTGGTGATACAGATTGCGTTATATATTTCCGCTTCCAAAACTAATATCATAAATATAATAAAGAAAAAGGCTCTGAAATATCAGAGCCTTTTTTATGCAACAATTTTTACGCAACAAACAGCATATTAAAGTTTCTCAATCATCTCTGGAACAGCATCAAATAAATCAGCAACTAAACCATAATCAGCTACAGAAAATATAGGTGCTTCTTCATCTTTATTAATAGCAACAATTATTTTAGATTCTTTCATTCCTGCTAAATGCTGTATTGCCCCTGATATACCAATTGCAATATAAAGGTCAGGCGCAACAATTTTTCCTGTCTGTCCAACTTGGTAATCATTAGGAACATATCCAGCATCAACAGCAGCCCGAGAAGCTCCAACCCCAGCTCCTAATTTATCAGCCAATTTTTCAATAAGTGCAAAATCTTCTTTTGAGCCAACGCCACGTCCACCAGATACAACAATATTAGCAGAGCTAAGCTCAGGCCTTTCAGATTCTGAAATTTCTTGCCCTACAAACTCACTTAATCCGCTATCACCTTTTGATGATATATCTTCAATTATGGCATTTCCGCCTTCATTATCAACCTTATCAAAAGCAGAAGCACGTACAGTTATTATTTTAATATCATCCATTGATTGCACCGTAGCAATCGCATTACCAGCATAAATAGGACGTTTAAAGCTATCGGGGCTTTCCACTTCAATAATATCTGATATTTGCTGCTTATCAAGTAGAGCAGATATACGTGGCATTATATTTTTACCATATGTTGAAGCAGCTGATAGTACGTGTGTGTACGTTCCCGCCATATCAACCATAATAGGAGCAACATTTTCCGAAAGCCCATGTTCCAATTCAGGAGCATCAGCTTTTATAACTTTGTCTATACCAGATATTTTTGCTGCTTGTTCGCATACATTACCACAATTATAACCAGCAATTAAAATATGTATATCCCCACCAATCTTGTTTGCTGCATCAACCACATTCAATATATTCGCCGAAAGCGAAACATTATCATGTTCTGCTAAAATTAATATGCTCATTATATCACCTTTGCTTCATTTCTTAATTTATCTATAAGCTGTTCAACATTTTCGACCTTTATTCCTCCCTGACGTACGGGAGGTTCACTTACTTTGATTACTTTTAATCGTGGAGTTGTATCAACGCCAAGCTCTTCCAAACTCATAATATCCATTTGTTTTTTCTTTGCTTTCATAATATTGGGAAGGGAAGCATATCTAGGCTCATTTAAACGTAAATCCGTAGTAATAATAGCGGGAAGCTTAATGGATATAGTTTCAAGTCCCCCATCAATTTCCCTTGTAACATTTGCTTTACCATCACTTATATCTATTTTCGAAGCAAAAGTACCTTGTCCCCATTCTAATAAAGCGGCAAGCATTTGCCCTGTTTGATTCGAATCATCATCTATAGCTTGTTTACCCATAATAACTAAGTCAGGATTTTCTTTTGCAACAATCTCTTTCAAAGCTTTGGCAACCATTAAAGGTTCTATTTCCGTATCTATAGCCTTTTCCGTAGTAATTAAAATCCCACGGTCTGCGCCTATTGCCATTGCAGACCTTATAATATCTTGTGCCTTTTCAGAACCTATTGAAACAACGACTATTTCACTTGCTTTTCCAGCTTCTTTAAGACGTACAGATTCTTCTACTGCAATTTCATCAAAAGGATTGATAGACATTTTTACATTGTTTAGGTCTATACCGCTTTGGTCTGATTTAACCCGCGCTTTTATATTGTAATCAAGGACACGTTTAATAGGTACAAGAATTTTCATTTATTCAAACTCCATAATAAAAAATGAAATAAAATTCTATCATAAATTCTTACTAACAGTCATAAAATAATTAACATCTATATCGACTTTATCC
>JALTZE010000112.1 GCA_027051315.1 Micavibrio sp. | reverse complement strand
GAATATATAAATATTGGTGATGTTGAGATTTCATTCGAAGTCAAATTTTCCTATAATCCTATAAATGGATAAATTAATGAAAAAATATAATCTAATAAGCTTTAAGCACGATATATATGGTGGTGTAACAGCTGCTATTGTTGCTTTACCTCTTGCGCTTGCATTTGGTGTTGCCTCTGGTGCGGGGGCTATGGCTGGATTATATGGAGCAATAGCCTGTGGTTTGTTTGCTTCATTATTTGGTGGAACCCCATCACAAATATCTGGTCCTACTGGTCCTATAACTGTTGTAATGGCTGTTATAATAGCACAATTCCAACATGACCCTGCTATGGCTTTTACTGTGGTGATGATAGGAGGTTTTTTTCAGCTTCTTTTTAGTTTCTTTAAGATTGGTCGCTATATTGATTATATACCATATGTTGTAGTTTCTGGTTTTATGAATGGTATAGGAAGTATAATAATTATAATGCAAATTGCTCCCTTTCTTGGATTCCAGTATGAAGGTGGGAATTTTATAAAAGCAATTGCTAGAATTCCAGAGATGATATCCTCTCCTTCCATTGCTGCTGTTTTTGTAGGAATTATAACATTATTTACAATTATATTCTGGCCAAAGAAAATTAGAATGATTGTTCCATCTGCTTTGGCTGCTCTTATAATTGGTACAATTGTGTCTATATATTCACCATTCGGAGATGTAAGCAGAATAGGAGAAATCCCAGATGCAATTCCGCATATTATATTACCATCTATGACTATAGATGAGCTACCTTCAATGATTGGGGCTGGTCTGTTACTTGCTGCTTTAGGAACTATAGACAGTCTTTTAACATCTTTAGTAGCAGATACAAAGACAGGAACAGTTCATAATTCAGATAAAGAGCTATTTGGGCAAGGAATTGGAAATATAGTTGCTGGATTGATAGGAGGAATATCAGGAGCAGGAGCAACAATGAGAACAATGGTAAATATTAATGCAGGAGGAACAACAAGAATATCTGGTATAATACATAGTATTACTCTTACTGGATTTATGATTGGTCTTGGTTTTTTGGTTGAAAAAATACCGCATGCAGTTCTGGCTGGAATATTGATAAAAGTAGGGTGGGATATTATTGACTGGAATTTTATAAAAATGCTTATAAAGGCTGGTCGAAAGAATGTAGATAGAAATAGTGTATTTATAATGTCATCTGTATGGTTATTGACCATATTTACTGATTTATTAAGTGCTGTCGCAGCAGGAATTATTATGAAATCAATGGTTACTGCAAGAAGGTTATCAGCCTATCAAATGAGCTCAATAAGATATACGGTAGGAGGAGAGGATAGCAGTAATCATGCTCATTTATATAATGAAGAGGAAATAGAATTATTAAAGAATATAAAAAGCTCAGTTATGGTCTTGTCATTTTCTGGTGCCCTTACATATGGTACTGCACGAGAATTAAAAATAAAATTAAGAGCATATGATGAAAGTATAGATACTATGATACTTGATTTTTCTGGGGCAAGAATGATTGATGCTAGCGTAATGATGACAATAGTTGACCTTGTTGAAAAATTAAGGTCAGAACATGTAAAGCTTATAATATGCGGAACAAATAACCATGTATATGATTACCTATATAATCATGGAGTATTTGATAATGTTATAACTTCGAGCAATAGATATGAAAGCCTTATTGATGGTTTGCATAATTTATAGCTGTTTTAATTCTGGGCAGTTATAGGACCTTTAGCTCTTCCATTGATAAATTGCTCAATATAAGGGTTACCAGAATTGTCTAACTCTTCAACTTTTCCATACCATATAATTTCTCCATGATATATCATTGCGACTTTATCTGCTATTTTCCTTGCAGAAGACATATCATGAGTTATTGATAATGTTGTTGCTCCTAAATCTTTTACGCAATCAACTATCAATTCATTAATTACATCCGCCATGATTGGGTCAAGCCCTGTTGTTGGCTCGTCAAATAGAATTATTTCAGGATTTGCAGCAATCGCCCTTGCAAGACCAACGCGTTTTTGCATTCCTCCTGAAAGTTCAGAAGGGAGAAGGTCCATTACTCTGGTTGAAAGCCCTACTTGTTCTAATTTTGTGGCTGCTAAATCCCTAGCAACTTTCTTTTACATTTTATTAACACGAATCATAGCAAATCATATATTTTCCCAAATTTTTAAACTATCAAATAAATCCTCTCCCTGAAAAAGCATGCCAAATTTTTTCATTAGCTTATCACGTTCTTTTGCTGATATTCCTATGGTTTCTTGACCATCAATCATTATTGAACCTGAATCAGGAGTTATTAGTCCAAGAATAGATTTAAGCATAACCGATTTACCAGTACCAGAACCACCAATAACAACAAGAGATTCACCTTCATTGATTGATAAATCAATATTGGTGAGAACATGTTTATCACCAAATGATTTTTTTACCCCGTGAAGTTCTATCTTTTTCTTTTTTTCTATCATGAGAAAAATACCTGGGTAATAATAAAGTTAAATATTAGAATTAGTATAGAAGATGTAACAACAGCTTTGGTAGTTGCAGAGCCAACACCTTGTGCGCCACCTTTGGAAGTAAATCCATGATAGCAACCCATCAAAGTTACAATAAATCCGAATACAGATGCTTTTACAAGTCCTGATATAACATCTATGGACTCCAAAGTATTCCATGTCTGTTCAAGATATCTGACGGGAGAGAATCCTAAATTATGAATACTTACTATATACCCACCATATACGCCTATTATATCACCTATGAATACCAATAGCGGGAGCATTAATGTACCTGCTATCACTCTTGGTGTAATAAGATATTTATAAGGATTTACTGATAAAGTTGTCATAGCATCTATTTGTTCTGTAACTCTCATTGTTCCTATTTCTGCTGCTATTGATGCTCCTACCCTACCTGCAACCATAAGCCCTGCAAGAACTGGTGCTAATTCTCTGGTTATTGATAGTACTACAACTGCTGCTATTGAACTTTCTGCGTTAAATCTGGAAAAACCCGTATAGCTTTGCAAAGCAAGAACCATACCAGTAAATAGTGCCGTCATACCAACAACGGGAAGGGAATAATATCCAATATCAGCAAATTGTCTTAATATAAGTTTTGGATAAAAAGGCGGAGTAATACAATGTTGTATTGTTTTTGATGTGAAAATGGCTAGACGACCAACAACTGCTAAAAAACTTGCAATTGTATGACCAACTGCACCACATATAAGCAGGAGAAGATTACTTACCTCACAGCATTTTTTTAAAGCTTTATCATTATTTTTTGTTTTAGCTTCGGCCATTATTACGCCTTTTTTTAAAATTCAATCCTATCTGTATAATATTTTTGAATCTCTTTGCCAAGAGTAAGTTATTGCAAATATGAAATTAATAATCATCTTCGCTATGTTGGGTATCAAGATTAGTGAATCTTGTATAATTGGCATCAAAGAACATTTTTACAATACCGATAGGTCCATGCCTTTGTTTTGCTATAACTGCTTCTGATATATTTGCAGATTCTTGGAGTCTTTTTGCCCACATATCATAACGTTCATTGTATTTTTCAGGAGTTTCATTTGCTCTTTGTGCTGGTTGCTCTCTTGTTAGGTAATATTCCTCACGATAAACAAACATAACTACATCTGCATCTTGTTCAATCGAACCTGATTCACGAAGGTCTGAAAGCTGCGGTCTTTTATCTTCTCTGGATTCAACGGTACGTGAAAGCTGTGATAAGGCAAGAACAGGTATTTCTAGCTCTTTGGCGATTGCCTTAAGACCTCTTGTTATTTCAGAAACTTCTTGTACTCTGTTTTCATTAGATTGTTTTGACCCACTTCCCCTTAAAAGCTGTAAATAGTCAATAATAAGAAGGTCAAGCCCATGCTGGCGTTTAAGTCTTCTTGCCCTTGTTCTTACCGCACCAATTGAAAGAGCAGGAGTATCATCAATATATAATGGGACTTGTGATAGAACTTGGCTTGCTTCTACAAATCTTCTAAAATCATCTTCTTTCAGGTTACCTTTTCTTATATCATCACCTGAAATATTTGCCTGGTCAGCAAGAATTCTCCCCGCAAGTTGGTCTGCTGCCATTTCCAGTGAGAATATGGCGACTACGCCCCCTTCTTGCCCCCCTGTCTCAGCATAACGTTTAGCAGCGTTAAAACCAATATTAACAGCTAGTGCAGTTTTACCCATTGATGGTCTTCCTGCCAAAATCAGAAGGTCAGATTTATGTAGACCACCAAGTTTTTTATCAAGGTCTCTTAAACCTGTTGTAATACCTGTGATTTTACCTGCTGCTTTAAAAGCCGTTTCGGCATGAGATATCGCCGTCATTACGGAATCTCTTAAAGTTATAAAACCGCCCTTTACATCACCACTTTCAGCCAATTCAAAAAGTTTTTTTTCTGCTTCTTCTATTGTTTGGGTCGTATCAGAATCAATATCATGAGTATAGGATTTATTTACTACTTCTTCACCCATAGAGATAAGTTCCCTTCTTAGGTGAAGGTCGTATATAGTCCTTGCATAATCTTCGGTATTTATTACTGATATTACCGAAGAAGCAAGGTCAGCAAGATATTCTGCACCTCCTACATGGCTTAAGTCATCATCTTTTTCAAAATAATTTTTCAAAGTAACAGGCGTTGCGCTTTGTCCTCTTTCAATAAGTTTGGATATTGTTTCATATATGCGTTGATGCGCAGGCATAAAAAAATGATTAGCGCGGAGAAAATCGCTGACCTTTTCTATTGCTCTATTATCAACAAGCAGTGCGCCGAGTAATCCTTGCTCTGCCTCTAAATTATGGGGTAGAATGCGGTAATGAGGATTATCACTCTCATTATCGTTTGTAATTTCAATTTTTTGTGCTGTATTTTCTGTCATGGCGGTAGAGTAGCATAATTTATAAATTATTTAAGATAATATGAATTACCTGCCTGTGGATTATGTGTAAAAAGCTGCAAGTCTTTGGAATTGCCTGTAAATAAATAAAAATTTTGCTGGATATTTTTTTATTTCTCGTCTAAAACGTCATTACCAACGATTAAGGGGTATAGCTCAGTTGGTAGAGCGACGGTCTCCAAAACCGTAGGTCGCGGGTTCGAATCCTGCTGCCCCTGCCATTTATATAGATAATTTCGTAATCTATTCTAATGTTTTTCTTTCGAGAATATCAAAATTTATAGCTAATCTCTATTTTATTTCTTAATCTGTACTCTTCGCAAGCGTAGAGCATTCATAACAACTGAGATAGATGAAGCGCTCATAGCAAAAGCAGCAAACATAGGATTTATCAAAATATTAAAAAATGGAAATAAAATACCTGCGGCTACTGGGACGCCTGCTGCATTATATATAAGTGCAAAAAATAGATTCTGACGAATATTACGCATAGTAGCTCGTACCAAACGACGAGCGCGAACAATGCCATCAAGATTACCTTTTACCAAAGTGAATCCTGCGCTTTCAATAGCAACATCGGCACCAGTCCCCATAGCAATTCCAACATCTGCTTGCGCCAATGCTGGAGCATCGTTAACGCCATCTCCTGCCATAGCTACTTTTGAGCCTTGTTCTTGAAGTTCTTTGATAATTCTTGCTTTATCTTCTGGTAAAACATCAGCACGGATTTCATCAATACCAAGTCGCTCTGCCACTGCTTTTGCTGTGCGTTCATTATCACCCGTTGCCATTATAATTCTGAAACCTAGTTTATGAAGTTCTTTTAAAGCATCGGGTGTTGTTTCTTTGACAGGGTCAGCAACGCTTACCATACCAGCAATCTTATTATCAAGGACAACAAACATTACTGTTTCGCCCTCATCGCGCCTTTTATTGGCAGCCTCAACTAGCTTACCGCTATCTAGTCCCATATCTGATATTAATTTAGCGTTACCAAGTGCAACATGATGACCATCCACTATGCCTTTTACCCCTTTGCCAGTTACCGCTTCAAAATCTGCTGCATCTACCATATCTACATCTCGATTTTTTGCACCATTTACAATAGCCTCAGCCAGAGGATGTTCAGAACCACGCTCTAGCGATGCTGCAAGACGTAAAACTTCTGCCTCATTATGTCCATCTTCGGGAATAACAGCCACTAACTTAGGTTTACCTTCGGTTAATGTGCCTGTTTTATCGACAATCAGCGTATCTACCTTTTCAAAACGTTCTAATGCTTCGGCATCTTTAATTAAGACCCCTGCTTGTGCCCCGCGCCCTGTTGCTGTCATGATTGACATTGGAGTAGCAAGCCCCAAAGCACAAGGACAAGCAATAATTAAAACAGCAACAGCAGAAACAAGCCCATAAGAAAGTGCAGGACTAGGCCCCCAAATTGCCCAGCTAATAAAGGAAATAATAGCAACAATAATAACCACAGGTACAAAATATCCAGCAACCATATCGGCATATTTTTGGATTGGTGCACGTGACCTTTGTGCATTTGCCACCATTTCTACAATCTGTGAAAGCATTGTATCTGACCCTACACGTGTAGCTTTGATAATTAAACTACCTGTACCATTTATTGTTGCTCCAGTTACAATATCGCCTTTTACTTTCTCTACTGGTACAGGTTCACCAGAAATCATAGATTCATCTATTGAAGAATGTCCTTCAAGTACAACAGCATCTACTGGTACTTTATCGCCTGGACGTACACGTAACTTATCACCTACTTGCACTTCTTCTAGTGGTATTTCTTCTTCTGTACCATCATCACGAATTATACGAGCAGTTTTTGCCGCCATATCTAATAATGATTTTATTGCTGAGCCAGTTCGTTCACGAGCACGTAACTCCATAATCTGTCCTAATAGAACTAATGTTACGATTACCGCTCCTGCTTCGAAATAAACTCCGACATTACCTTGTTTATCTTTAAAACCTTCAGGGAAAATATCAGGTGCTATTACTGCTACTACGCTGAAAATATAAGCGGCTCCCGTTCCTATGGAAATTAAGCTGAACATATTGAGATTCATTGTACGGAAAGATTGAAAACCCCGTACAAAAAACGGCCAACCTGACCAAAGAATAACTGGTGTACCTAAGAAAAATTCAATCCAAAGTGTTGTTTGTTCTCCAAAGAATTCTCGTATTTCCGGAAATCCAACAAAAGGCGACATTGTCAAAATAAGAAGAGGAATTGTCAAAATAGCACCAATCCAGAAACGACGGTTAAAGTCTATTAGTTCTGGATTTGGTCCTTGTTCGTCTGCTGCGGAGATTGTTTCTGGTTCAAGAGCCATACCACAAAGTGGGCAGGAGGCTGGTTTTGGTTCACGTACTTCTGGATGCATGGGGCAAGTATAAATTGTTCCGCTAAATCCTTCTGGTACGTTATCATATTGACCACCTTTTACAGGCTTAGAACTAGAATGATTATTATGTCCATTATGCGAACAACATGAATGTTCTTTATCCTTATCATGTTCGTGATTATGTGTGGTCATTTATTTTCTCCGTTTTTATTTATTATTACAGCAACAAGTTTTTTGTTTTTCTGTATTTTCTGGTTGTGATTCTTTCTTAGTGCCACAACAACCACTATTTTCTTCTTTTTCTGTGTTTTGTTTTTGGTTCTTATTATGACCACCACAACAACCATCTTCTTTTGTTTCATGTTCATTTGTCATGACTATTCTCCTCCTTTTTGTGTTTTATTTGTTAACTCTGTAGATGGAAATATCTTATCCATTGGTTTGGAAAAGACATTACCACCAACTAGCCTTACATGATGACGCTGTAAATAACGCAATTTATTTGCACCGCAAGAATGTGCAATTATTTCTACTTCACGAATCATATTACGGTGATAATTTGCTACTTTTACTGCTTTATCTTCTGGATTTAGACCAGTCTGAAGACGTGTATTTTGTGTAGCAATTCCAGTCGGACAAGTATTTTTATTACATTTAAGAGATTGAATACAGCCCATAGCAAACATAAATCCACGAGCCGAATTAACAAAATCTGCTCCTGAACATAATGCCCAAGCAACCTCAGCGGGTGTTATTAATTTTCCAGAAGCAATAATACGTACACGCTCTTTCAAATCATATGATGATAAAATATCTGATACCATCGGCAAAGATTCTTTTAAAGTTAGACCAACATTATCCATCAATGCCATCGGTGCTGCTCCTGTTCCACCATCACCGCCATCAATTGTAATAAAATCTGGTGCTTTTTCTATACCTCGTGAAATAACTTCCTGACATAATTCCTCTATCCATTTGCTATTACCTATAACAGTTTTAAATCCTACAGGTTTATTGGTTATAGTACGGACATGGTCGATAAAATCTAATAATTCGCCAACAGAAGAAATCTCTGGGTGACGATTAGGGGAAATAGAGGCTTCGCCAAATGGAATGTTCCTTATTTCTGCAATCTCTGCTGTAACTTTTTTTGCAGGTAGAATGCCTCCCTTACCAGGTTTTGCACCTTGAGATAGCTTAATTTCAAACATTTTTACAGCTGATTTTGCGGCTATCTTTTTTAATTTTTTGTCGTTTAAAGTACCGTCTGGATTTCTTACTCCGTATTTGGCTGTTCCTATTTGAAATATAATATCGCAACCACCTTCTAAATGATAAGGGGATAATCCTCCTTCACCTGTATTTAGCCAGCAACCTGCTATTTTTGCTCCTTTTGATAAGGAACGTATGGCTGGAGAAGATAAAGAACCAAAACTCATACCTGATATATTAAAAACAGAAGATGTATAATAAGGATTTTTACAATAAGGTCCTATTTCTATAACTTCTTCGTGGTTAAAATTATCTTCTAACTGTGGGAATGGGCAATTAACAAAAATTGGTGTACCTACTATATTAAGATTTTTTGTTGAACCAAAAGCTATCGTATTGTTTTTGTTACCTGATGCACGGTAAACCCATTCTCGTTCAGCTCGGTTAAATGGCATTTCTTCCCTATCCATAGCAAAGAAATATTGCCTAAAGAATTCACCAAGCTTGGTAAAAAGGGAGCGGAAGCGACCTATAACCGGGTAATTACGGCGAATAGCATTTTTTGTCTGGCTTATATCCAATATGAATATAATAAATATTGCTAAAACAGCTAATCCAACAGAAAAAATAAATAATGTTGTTAGAAATTCCAAACCATGAACAGCCCAATCAGGCAACATAATGCCAATATCTGTTTTCTCAAAATAATGAGAAACATTTATTTTATCATGTTGTTCGCCTATATCATTATGTGAACCTGCCATTGATTTATTCCTCTTTTCCTAAATGCCCAGCATGAGAATATGATTTTAAGAATATTCTTTCTCCTATAAAAATAAGAGCAATGGCTATTACTGAAACATATATTACCAACATATCAGTTTGTGCTTTAATTATCAAAAAAGCAGCTAATACTACAATATCCATAATAATTGCTGTGAGTAATATGAAGATGTTGGCATTAACTTCTTTGCGTAGATACCTAAATACACCCCAATGTACAGATATATCCATGATAAGATAAAAAATTGCACCAAGTGAAGCAATTCTACTTAAATCAAAGAAAATAGTTAAGAACATCGCCAAAACAATCGTATATACCAATGTATGTTTCTGAATACTGCCTTTCATACCAAAATGGCTGTGTGGTACTAGCTTCATATCAGTAAGCATAGCTAGCATTCTTGATACTGCAAAGGCACTGGCAATTACTCCAGATACAGTTGCAATTATAGCTAACACAACAGTAAACCATAACCCAAAATCTCCAAAAGTTGGTTTAGCTGCTTCTGCTAATGCAAAATTCTTTGCTGTGATAATTTCACCTAGTGATAAATTCCCAGCTACAGCCATAGCTACTAAAAAATATACAATTACACAAATAACAATAGAAAGGATAATTGCCCTTCCAACATTACGATGAGGATTAACAATTTCTGAACCACTATTGGTAATAGTAGTGAATCCTTTATATGCTAATATAGCCAATGCAACTGCAGCTAAGAAACCAATTTCTGTGGTTGGCTGTGTGGTGGGGACATAAAAGCTCTCGGAAGAAAAACCAGATAACCATAACCCTATAAAACCAAATACCGCAATCCCGCCAATTTTTAGTACAGACATTACCAATGAAAATGTACCTATCATACGATTACCTGAAATATTTATGATAAAGGCAAAAATTAGAAGAAATACACCAAGCATTGGAACAAACCAACTTTCATCACCAATATTGAATAATTGTAAAGTATAAGAGCCAAATGTACGCGCAACTAGACTCTCATTGATAACCATAGAAAAATACATCAACAATGCTCCAACAGCGGTAATAGTACCCCTGCCATAGGCTTTTTCTAAAAACATTGCAATGCCTCCCGCTGACGGATAAGCATTAGATAATTTTACATAGGAATAGGCACTAAAAGCAGTAATTACAGCAGCGACCAAGAATGCAACAGGAAATAATGAACCAGCCAATTCAGCAATTTGCCCAGTTAAAGCAAATATACCTGCGCCGATAATTACAGCTGTACCCATAGATACAGCACCCGCCAGACTTAGGCTGTTTTCTTTATACTTGGTTGATGAATGATTATGCTTCATTATTTAATCTTTCTTTGGAATCTTCTTAGCCTCTAGGTTCTTAATATCTGAATCTTTAAATCTTCGTCCTTCCCAAAGATAATAAATCACAGGGATAACAATAAGTGTTAAAATCGTTGTACTAATCATTCCACCTACCATTGGTAATGCTATTCGGCGCATAACATCAGAGCCAATACCTTCGGTTATAAATATAGGCATAAGTCCCGCAAGAATAACAGAAACAGTCATTAATTTTGGGCGTACACGCAATATTGCACCATGAATTATATCTTCTAGCAAATCATGACGTGATTGGGGGGGATGTTCACGAACTTGTTGGTCGATATAAATTAGCATGACAACAGCTGTTTCCACGGCAATACCAGCCAGCGCGATAAATCCTACACCAACTGCTACTGAGAAATTATAATCTGCTAAATATAACGCCCAGACCCCACCAATAAGTCCAAATGGCAATGATAGCATAATGATTAATGTTCTATCCAAACGTCCAAAATGTACCATCAAAAGTGTGAAGATAATAAAGATAGCAGCAGGTACAGCAATTTGCATACGTGATTTTGCTTCTAACATTTGTTCGAACTGTCCAGACCAGATAAGTGCATATCCTGCAGGTAAATCAACTTTTTCTGCTACAATTTTTTGTGCATCTTTTACGTAAGAACCAATATCCCTATCTTCAATATCAACAAATACCCAACCTGTAAGTCTTGCATTTTCAGATTTTATCATTGGAGGACCTTCAACAAATTCTATCTTTGCAAGCTCACCCAAAGGTATATGTTGCCCTTGGGGAGTTGGTATAAGAATATTAGCAATATCATCTGGTTCTTCGCGGAAAGGTCGGTCATAACGAATTATGATGTTATAACGTTCACGCCCTTGAATTGATTCTGCCATTTTCATACCGCCTAATGCTGTACCAATGATATTTTGGAAAACTCCTAAATCAATATTTCGTCTTGCCAGCTCATTTCTATCTGGTGTAATTTCCAGATATTTTCCACCTGTAACACGATCTGCAAATGCTGAGCGTGTACCTGGTATATCTTTAACAGCAGCTTCTATATCAAGAGCCACACGACCTATTACATCTAAATCATCTCCTGCTATTTTAATACCAATAGGGGTTCTTACACCTGTTGAAATCATATCCATGCGGATTTTAATTGGATAACCCCAGCTATTTACTACACCTGAAACTTTTACACTTTTGTTAAGTTCCTTAATTAATTCTTCGGCGGTGAGTCCTTCACGCCATTCATCTCTTGGCTTTAGTTTAATCCATGTTTCAATCATTGAGATTGGTGCGGGGTCTGTGGCGGTGTCTGCGCGCCCAACTTTACCAAAAACATTCTCAACTTCTGGTTTTTCTTTAATCATACGATTAGTTTGTTGGAGAATTTCTTTGGCCTTGGTAATGGATACACCTGGTAAAGTAGTTGGCATATAAAGCAACTCACCTTCATATAAAGCTGGCATAAACTCTGAACCAGTTTTTGAAACAGGCCATGCCATTGAACCTAATAACAAAACAGCAACTAAAACTGTAATCCATTTTAATTTTAAAGAAGTTTTTAAGATAGGTTCATAAAGGCGAATAAACCAACGATTAATTGGATTTTCTTCCTCTTTACGGATTCTTCCTCTTATCAACCAAAGCATTAATACCGGTACTACGGTAATAGAAAGAACAGAAGCAAATGCCATCGCATAAGTTTTTGTATATGCAAGTGGAGCAAATAAACGATAAGATTGTCCTGTTAGTGCAAATACAGGAAGAAAAGATACAGTAATAATAAGCAACGAGAAAAATAGTCCTGGTCCAACTTCTTTGGTTGCCAGAAGGATAGCAGCATTTTTTTCTGCTCTTGTGGCATTTTTGGATAATTCTGAAAGTTTTCTATGAGCGTTCTCAACCATAACAATTGACGCATCTACCATAGCACCAATAGCAATGGCAATTCCCCCTAATGACATGATATTTGCTGTAATTCCTTGCGCGGACATTACGATAAAGGCAGCTAAAACTCCCAAAGGTAGAGTAACAATAGCAACAAAGGCTGAACGTACATGTAAAAGGAAAATGAAAGATATAAGTGCTACTACGATGGCTTCTTCAATAAGCTTATCTCTTAGATATTCAACAGCGCCTTCTATTAATGGTGCGCGGTCATAAACTGGAACTATTTCTACACCTTCTGGCAGACCTTGTTGTAATTCTTTTAGCTTTTCTTTTACCCCTTCAATCACATGCAAAGCATTTTCACCTGCCCTCATCACGACAACGCCTGATACTACTTCACCTTCACCATTAAGCTCTGTTACTCCACGACGAAGCTCTGGTCCTTCGATTACACGGGCGACATCTTCTAATTTCACTGGTGTACCATCACGTGCATAAAGAACTATTTTCTTTAATTGGTTAAGGTTTGTAACATATCCTTTGGAACGTATCATTAATTCCATTTCGGCTTTTTCAATTACACGCCCCCCTGCGTCCATACTGGCATTTTTTACTGCCTCCATTAAACGTTTTAGGGGAACATCAAAGGCACGAAGACGATTTGGGTCAATAAGAATTTGATATTCCTTGACAAAACCACCGACTGAGGCAACTTCTGAAACCCCTGATACAGTTGCTAGTTCAAATTTTAGAAACCAATCTTGCATAGAACGTAGCTGAGAAAGGTCATAATTCCCGCTTTTGTCGATAAGTGCATATTGATATACCCAACCAACACCAGTAGCATCGGGTCCTATTTGTGGTTGTACATTTGGTGGTAAATCTCCTTGAATCTTTGAAAGAGCCTCAATTACACGGCTTCGTGCCCAATATTGGTCAACATTATCTTCGAAAATTATATATACGAAAGAAGTACCGAACATCGAAAAACCACGAACATTCTTTGTTTTTGGTAATCCCAGCATGGTCGTTGATAAGGGATAAGTTACCAAATCTTCTACAATTTGAGGAGATTGTCCTGTAAAATCTGTACGGATAATTACTTGCGTATCTGACATATCAGGAATAGCGTCAAGAGGTGTTTTTTGAACGGACATTATGCCTGCTGCCAAAAGGGCAAGCATCATCATTCCCACCAGTAATTGATTATGAACTGACCAATCAATTACTTTGGCAACAAATGACTTAGTTGGGTCATGTGAGAGATGATTATCGTTATCAGTGTTTTGCATCTGCACCCCCTACAGGCGATTTTCTTTTTTCTTGTGCGTGGTCTTTTCCATTTTCATCTGACCATTTGATTTTCATTGGAGAGCCTTCGCCATATGGATTTTTAACTTTCTTACCAGTTTGAATCCAATAAGCATCAAGACCATGCGCCATATAAATAGATAGACCTTTTTCCTTATAATATTGAGGACGTCCTTGTAATAACCATGGTTTTAAGGCTGTTACCAATTCATTTAAATTATTACGCCATTGTTCGTCTGTTATACTATCTTTGGATTTTACAAGTGCTTTTTCTGCATCTTCTAAAATAAATTGTAATTTTGTACCGCGGAATACAGGCATTAAATGGTCACCTATCTTCAAAGCTGGCATAATCATTTTTGGATTTGGCATTTCATTCTTTACTAATTTTTTATGGATATAAAGTGCAGCATCAAGTAAATGATTAATCATAGCAAGCTGGTCATCAGTTACTTGTAATGAGGAAAGTGACTGTTGCATACGTTGCATTTTACGGAAAGATTCTCGTAAGGCACTTTCTGAATCAATTAAGAACTGACCACTAACTACTATTTTGTCATTCTCTTTAATACCAGAAAGAATTTCTGTTCTTCCCTTATATTTTAGTCCTGATAGAATTTTTTGTGGTTGGAAACGTCCTCTATCTTGGGCAATTATTACAAAATCACCTTCTTTGCTTTTGAGAATAGCATCACTAGGGATAGAAAGACGACGTTCAACACCAGTTTCAAATTCAACATCAGCATAAGCCCCTGGTTTTAATTTGCCTTTTTCATTATCCAACACCAAACGTACACGACCAGTACGCGTAGAACGGTCAATAGTGGGATAGATATAGTCTATTTTTGCTTGCTGATTTTGAATACCAAGATTGGGGAATGAAACATTAACTTTTGTTTTATCACTTATATAAGGTATATCTTTTTCTGCAACACTTACATCAATCCATACAGAAGAATAATCTTGTATCTGCATAATCATCATACCAGTTTTTACATATGTTCCTTCATGGACATTAATTAGACTTATTACACCATCACTTTGGGCATAAAAAGGTACATAGATTTTGGCTTTGCGATTTTTACGAATATCAGCGATAACATTATCTTGTACCCCCAATGAACGTAGTCTTCTTTCCGCAGATTCAATGCGGCCTTTAATAGCTGTTTTTAGGGCACTGATATAATCTTGCTGCGCGGAGATTAGCTCTGGGCTATCTAGCTCAAAAAGCAAATCACCTTTTTTAACTTCATCGCCTTCTGCTTTTACTTTTAGATTTTTAACCCAGCCTGATACTCGTCCTGCTATATCATTTTTTAGTCTGATATTTTCTGTTACATCTCCGTAACTGCGAACAAGTGTGCCAAAACTTGCCATTTGTGCTTTTTCCGTACGTATGCCTGTATTTTGAATAGTTTCTGGAGCAATTGTTACACTTGCACGCGCATTAGGGTCTTTTTTCTTATCTTTGTTTCCATCATCATAAACAGGTATTAAATCCATACCCATAGGAGATTTTCCTGGTTTATCACTTTTGTAATTCGGATTCATTGGCGCTTGCCAATATAGAATTTTTCTTTCACCAGCTGCAGGGGTGGAGCTTTGAATATTATCATTTGTAATATCTTCATTTGTACCGCTATTTTCTGCATCCAGAGCAACCAAATCCATGCCGCAAATAGGACATGAACCTGGTCGGTCAGAAATATAATGCGGGTGCATAGGACATGTAAATTTTTGCCCTTCAGCCAGCACAGTTATTGCAGGCATTGAAAATAGTGCTATTATCAAAAATAGAGCTGGGATAATTTTTCTCATTCTTGTTTCTCCCTATAAATATTAGAATTAAATTCAGCTGACTTTGAAATATGTATAGCTTTTACCTGCGCCAACTGTGCCTGAATATTTAGACGGTCTATCTTGGCTAATAATACTCTATCTAAGTCTTCCGTCCCTGCTTCATAGTTACGCTGTGCTGCTGCGATTTTGTTTTTCATTGCGTAATCTTTATTTTGCAGTACGGATATATTTTTTGCGACTGCATTGCGGGTGCTTTGTATTGCTGTCATTTGTTTCACCCAAATACGGCTAATATCATCATAAGCAAATATTGCACTACGCTCTCGTTCTCTCGCTGCTTTTAATTTTTGTTTTTGATTATTTGATGCCCATAATGGAATACTAATTTGTGCTTGAACAGAAAACCAGTCATCACCTGCAAATTTTCCATTTTCTCCGTTCTCACGCTGTTTATAAACGGCATTCATACCAAAATTTGGTAAAAATGCTGCATCAGCAATACCGACATCTTTTTTTGCAATGTTAATATCTTCTGAGGCTATCATAACTGGATATAAAATATTTGGATTCTTATCCCATTTAACATCAGTTGTAATTTTGGGAATATCAATTTTTGGTATTTCACCTACCAATCGGATAAATTCTGCTTCAATTGTTGTTAATCTAGCATCTAAATCATTTAATTTTCTTTCAGCCTCAGCGCGTTCAACATCTACTTCTGAGAAACGTTGATAAACTGCGCGACCTGATTCAATTTGCCCTTTGAAAGTATCTTCTAACTCATGATAATAACCAAGCTGGGTCTTAATAAGTTTTTTTTGTGTTTTAATGCTTTTATATTCTGCTAATTTAGAAATTAGCATAAAACGTAACCTTGCATTAGTATAATCGGCCATTAATTTTTGTTTTTTTGATATTTGCTCTAATTTTTTAGATTTTGCACTACGCAAAACGGGGTTAGGTATTTTTTGATTAAAGCCTATTACTTTTGAGGTAGGTAAAAAACGGTCAAAAGCTGGATTAGAGATAGGCATATTATCAATGCCAATCATAAATGTAGGGTCTGGTAAACCAAGTTCTCCTTGTGCCTGTGCTTGTGAGGCATCACTTGCCGCTAATATTGATTTTACTTGCGGATGCTCGCTTAGGCGTTGAACATATTCTTCGAATGAAGAGGCGATAGCTGCTCCAGATGTAAAAAAAATAATAGCTGTGCTGATAGTTAGAAGTTTTTGGAATTTCATATTTTTCTCCGAAATGCGCTCATTAATCTTGTTACGAAGAGTATAGCCCAATCCCTCAAATTTTTTTAGTATATTTATATGTTTAGCTATATCATAGTAGGATATTAAATGATGAATATTATAGCTATTACGTTATTTTCGTCTTATAAAAATATTAATATCATAT
>JALTZE010000111.1 GCA_027051315.1 Micavibrio sp. | reverse complement strand
CTTCTATTTTCTATTTCTTCATCAAGATATCTTAGTTTGACTCGTAATATTGCAGCTTGTATTTCGTCTAATCTTGAATTAAATCCTAAATACTCATGGTGATATTTCTCTTTACTCCCGTAGTTTCTTAAAGCCTTAATAACTTCTGCAAGTTCTTCATTATTAGTTGTAATAGCTCCACCATCTCCCAATGCCCCTAAATTCTTTGCAGGATAAAAGCTAAAGGCAGCTGCATCCCCTAAATTTCCTGTTTTTTTTCCATTGTAAATAGCTCCATGTGCTTGACATGCATCTTCTACGATTATTAATTCGTATTCTTTTGCAATTTCCGATATTTCATTCATAGGAGCAACTTGACCATAAAGATGAACAGGAATAATAACTTTTGTTTTTTCAGTTATTTTCTTTAATATATTTTCTGGATCTACATTGAATGTATAAGGATTAATGTCTGCAAGAACAACTTTTAAACCGGCTCTTTTGACAGCAATTGCAGTGGCTATAAAAGTATTTGCAGGAAGTATTACTTCATCATTATCTTTTAAAAGACCGAGTTCTTTATACCCTAATAAAATTAAAGTTAAAGCATCTAATCCACTTCCAACACCAATTGTGTATTTTACCCCACAATAGCTGGCAAACTCTTTCTCAAACTTTTCTACTTCTTCACCAAGGATATACCATCCTTTATCTAAAACTTTCGTGACAACTTTTATTATTTCATCTTTATACTGTGTATTTAACTTTTTCAGATTTAAAAATGGTATCATTTCTTTGCCTCTTTTAAATAAGACGAAATATTCCGTCCACATTTACTACATATAAATTTCTCATTAACTTTATTGCCACACCTACACACATATCCTACAAATTTAGCAGGATTCCCGTACCACAATTCATAGTTACCAATGCTTTTAGTAACTACGCTACCCGCCCCTACAATTGCATATTCACCTATAGTGACACCAGCTATAATTGTTGCATTTGCTCCTATTGATGCTCCATTTTTAACAGTAGTTTTTAAAAACTTATCTGGATACTGCTTGGATCTTGGGAAAAGATCATTAGTAAATGTCACATTTGGCCCAATAAAGACATTATCTTCCAATTTAATACCATCCCATATCTGGACTCCATTTTTTATAGTTACATTATTACCAATGAAAACATCATTCTCTATAAAACAATGTGAACATATATTGCAATTTTTTCCTATTCTTGCGCCAGGTAAAATAACAACAAATTGCCATATTTTTGTTCCGCTTCCTATATTTTTTGTTTGAACATCTGCGAGCTCATGAATAAACACAGTCATTTCCTTGCCATCCTTAAAAATTCTTCATAATCACGAATATAATCTGATTCATCATAGTATTCTGATGCCAACACTAAACACACTGCCCCTGTTGAAAAATTATCCAATTCTCTCCATATCATTGTTGGTATATAAAGCCCATAATACGAACGATTAAGATGGAATCTTTTACGACTATAACCATCATCCAATATTACATCAAAACTTCCACTTGCTGCGATTATTAGTTGTTGTAATTTTTTATGAGCATGTCCTCCTCTTACAGCTCCACCGGGAACATCGTAAAGGTAATAAACCCTTTTAATTTCAAAAGGAACATGCTTACCACCTTCTATAAAAGTAAGATTTCCCCTTGCATCATGAATTTTAGGCAGTTCTATTAATTTGCATTCCTTTAATTTATTATATTTCTTTTTCATTTTTTACTAATCCTCTTTTAACCAGTGGCTTAGGTCTCGTCCTATTAGCTCTTGTAGTTTGAGTATGTCCTCTCTAAAAAAATCTTTAAGGTTCTTTCTTGATATTTTATCCAATTTAGGCTTATAGAATAATTTTGTATCAACTTTTTCTTTTATTATATCTATTAATTTGTTAGGTAAGACTTTTTTTGCTATGGGTTTTAGAGGATTTTTTGAAACAAAAAAATTATAAGCATTCCAATAGAGTTTATTTTTAGGAACTTTTGATACATTATATTTTTTCCCTATGTTTAAAGGAATATATTCTGGATCTACTCCTATAAATTCATAAACTTCCTGAATAGTTTCCAAAGGTTTGTTTTTCAAATCTTCATATAGGAATATTTTTACAAATTTAAAATTCTCCATATATTTTTTCACGGCTTCGTAGTAAAAGCTAAAACCAATATAGTCATAAGCGATACTCCAATTATTTTTCTTTCGTTCTGACCATTTATTACAAGCTTCTAAAAAGGGCAAATTTTCACGTTGAAGCAATCTAGTTGTGTATTGTGAATATGCTCTATCTACTGGATTTCTTAATATTATTAATATTTTTAATTCAGACTTTTTTTCTTTATAAAAAGAAGATATATTCTTTAATACTTTATCTACCAAGCCACTATAAAGATATGTAACAGAAGCCTCTCCTAAAATTTTATTAGCTTCCGTATTCTCAAAATACTTGCAATATTCGTTAAAATCTGTAACCAGAATAGGTCCTAAGATATGTTCTTTGTAATACATAGGTTTTTCTCCTGCAAATGCAAAAAAATGGAGTTCCTTTTCTGGAGGTATATATACTTCAGGATGCTCCGTTAAATATTTAGCTAAGGATGTAGTTCCACTTTTAGCAGCTCCGACTATAAAAAAGTCTGGTAATTTTACATTTTTACCATTTACATTTATAATCATTTAAGAATTACCTCCATATGCCTTGGATTGTATAAAAACCATAATATTTTTTCACCCAAAAAACCCCCAATATATTACCTATAGACATAGATAAAGACGTTGCTAAAGCAGCTCCTAATAGTCCATATTTAGGAATCAGTATAGCATTAAGAACTATATTTGATAAAGTCATAATTAATATTAAATTTAAATGTTCTCTTTGTCTGCCTGTCATCATAAGTATTAATCCTACACTTCCTGTTATTGCATTGATAAGTTGTCCTAATGACAAAATTATAAGTGCGTAGCTACCCTTTTCAAATTCTGAACCAAACAAGCTCATACACCAGTTTGCAAAGAGTACATAAAACAAAAAAATTGGTAAAGAAAAAAAGAATATTAGTTTTGTTGATTTTTGTGCAAGAGACTTTAAAGAATAAAAATCTTTCTTGCCATAAAACTCAGCAAACCGTGGAGCCACTACAGTATTGATTGATGCTAATATCATAGAAGTAATCATAGACAGTTTCATAGCAACATTATATATTCCAACATCTTCTGTTGTTCTGAATATACCTAACATGATAGTATCCGTCCATCCCGCTATTAAAGATAAAGAACCTGAAAATAATAAGGGTATAGACAAAGAAAGTATATATGAATATGATATATTTTCATTTGGACTAAAAGATTTAACAGATTTCTGCAAACGCTTGGTATAGATTTTAAACAAAATAAAAGCTACTAACATAGAAATAAGGGTGGATATGCCGTACGAGACAAAAACAAGGAAAGTTGTTTTAACAAAAATAACTATACCAATTAAAAATATTAATATTGATAGTGTTGTATTGCATACCTGTAAAAACATATATTCTTTTATTTTTTTTAATCCTCTTATGATTTCTAAATTAATCCTCAGAAGAATAAAAGGCACAATTATTAAAGATGTTATCTGAAAATATTCTGTTATATTAGGTTTATGAAAAACTTTATTTGCTAATATTGGAGATATAAGATAAACTAAACCAGCTATAAGGACTGAAAAAGGTATAACTAAAGTTAAGGCCTTTTTATATATATTTTTTAGAGTATTTACTTCTTCTTTTGCTGTATATTCAGCAGTAAATCTCAAAAGAGCTGTATCCATACCCAGTCTTCCTATAACTGAAGCTATCTGCAAAACAACTAAAGATAAAGCAAAAATTCCCCAGCTTTTTGCTCCAAGAGATCTTGTAACAAGCAAAGTAAAAATATACCCGGCTATTATCCCAACTATCCTTAAGACAAAAGCAATAGAAGAACCCTTTAAAAGCTCTTTTAAATGTATATCTG
>JALTZE010000110.1 GCA_027051315.1 Micavibrio sp. | reverse complement strand
CAGCTCTTGTTATTGTTTTGCTCATAATAACTCCCATTTATTTTTTATATGAATAATAAAGCATATTTACAAAAAACGTCAACAAATCAAAAAAAATATCAACCATATTTTTTTAATTCATAATCATTATGTTATAGTTAATTACTTTTATTAAACTAGAATTATTGCACAATTATGTATAATAAAAAGTAAATTTATACGCGTATTAAGTTAGCACCCCATGTCAAGCCACCGCCTAGTGCTTCGATTAATATTAGGTCGCCTTTTTTGATTTTACCGCTATTTACTCCTTCGGCAAGAGCAAGTGGGATAGAAGCAGCAGATGTATTACCATGTTTTTGAACGGTAACTATAACTTTATCCATAGGCATATTTAGTTTTTTTGCAGTGCCTTCGATTATTCTTATATTAGCTTGGTGAGGTACTAACCAATCAATTTGTGATGATTCTATATTGTTGTATTCAAGCACTTCTTGCACTACCTCGCTTAGATATTTTACAGCATATTTGAAGACTTCCTTACCCTCCATCTCTATAATGCCAGATTTACCATTAGAAGAAACGCCACCACTAGTTTTTAATATTTCTCTATGCTTCCCATTTGCATGGAGGTGGGAAGAAATTATACCCCTATCATTTATTGTACCTTGTGAATTTTCTTCGGACTCGATAATAACCGCCCCTGCTCCATCGGCAAAAAGTACGCAAGTTCTTCTATCTGTCCAATCAACTATTGAAGACATTTTTTCCGCACCAATAACAAGCATTCTTTTTGCTATGCCTGTTTTGATAAAAGAATCAGCAACAGAAAGTGCATAAACAAAACCAGAGCATACAGCCTGTACATCAAAAGTTGGCCCTCTTTTTGTCCCAAGAGTCGTTTGTACTTTTACAGCAACAGAAGGAAAAGTTTCATCAGGAGTAGTGGTTGCTACTATTACACCATCTATATCATCACCGAGATATCCGCTATTTTCCAAAGCTTGTTTTGCTGCTTTTATAGCCATATCAGAAGTAAACTCATTATCTGCCGCTATTCTTCTTTCTTTGATGCCACTTCTTTGAAAAATCCACTCATTGGACGTATCAACCATTTCCTCAAGGTCATGATTTGTTAGTATTTTTTCTGGTAAATATGAACCACAGCCTTTAATTACTGAACGTGTTATTGTCATTATTCTTTTGATAAACCTTGTGTTATAAATGATTCTTGGCTCATAAGCTGTTCTATTTCTTTTGCAACTTTATCGTTAAATTTATTTTCTACAAGGTCTGCTGCAACCTTTATAGCATTAGAAAAACCTAGCTCATCTGTTCCACCGTGGCTTTTGACACATACGCCGTTAAGACCAAGAAACATGCCACCGTTGTAAAGTCTAGGGTCGAGTCTATCTTTCATCGATAAAATTGATTTCCTAGAAAGAAGATAACCTATTTTTGACATTAAAGAAGAATTGAAGGCATCTTTTAGGAATTTGCCTGTCATTTTTGCGACACCTTCTGCCATTTTAAGTGCTATATTTCCTGTAAAACCATCTGCTACTACAACATCAGATTTACCAAAAGGAATGTCATCAGCCTCAATAAAACCTATATATTTACCTGGAAACTCAACCGCAGATAATATTGCGGAGGCTGCTCTTATTTCCTCATGCCCTTTCATATCTTCAGAACCTATATTAAGAAGAGCTACTCTGGGATTTACGACATTTTTAACTACTCTGGAATAAACCGTACCTAATATAGCAAATTGCGTTAAATTTTCTTCATCACATATTAGATTTGCACCCAAATCAAGCATAACAGTATCTTCGCCCTTTGTTGGAAATACACTGGCGATTGCAGGGCGGTGAATACCTGGAAGAGTTTTAAGAATCATTTTTGACATCGCCATCAAGGCACCAGTATTACCAGCTGAAACAATACAATCGGCAAATCCTTCTTTAACAGAATTTATAGCAAGTCTCATACTTGATTGCCTACCTGTTCTGAGTGCTACTGAAGGTTTTTCATCATTTGAAATAGCATAATCACAATGGTGAACATCGCTTATACTCTCAAGCTCTGGGTATTTTTTAAGAACGGATTTTATTGAATCTTCGTTACCAAAAAATAAGAATCTCACGTTGGACAGGTCCTTTATAGACATTGCCGCACCTGTTATAGTTACTTCTGGGCCTACATCTCCGCCCATAGCGTCAACTGCGATTTTTATTGGTTCTTTTTTATCAGACAATTTGTCGGCCTCTATAGTCAGTGTAGTTTCATCACGACGAAGCGGGATTATAACATTAAAAAAGCAGGGTGCTAGTAAAAAATACGCCCTGCTTTGAAAGTAAATAGGATATTACCCAAAAAACTATATTAGTCTTTTGCTTCAATAACCTGACGCCCTTTATACATACCTGTTTTAAGGTCTATATGGTGGCGACGTTTTGCTTCACCTGTGTGAGAATCCTCAACCCAGTTTGTAGTGCTTAACGCATCATGCGCGCGGCGCATATTACGTTTTGATTTGCTTGTTTTCTTCTTAGGTACTGCCATTTTTTTAGTTCCTGATTTTTATTCGTTGTAGTGCGGTATAAACAAATTCTATACAAAGTGCAAGTAAAAATAATATCAACTATTAATCTTTGGATATTTCTTTTAGATTTTTCCAATTTTTTAATGCTTCAAAAGGTTTTTTTCTACATTCTGATGGTTTTGTTTTTTTTATATTTTCTTCAGGTGCTGGCTCTACACTTCGTGGATAAGGATTTATAGATAATGAAAAATATTGCATTACTAAATCTGCTATATCTATTTTTCCATCGATAATGGCTTCGGGGTCATCTTTTTCATCAAGTATTTCTATTTCTGATGCTCCGCTTTTTAATTTTATTTCATTTCTAGCTTTGTTAATTGATACCGCTTGATTCGGATCGGCGTACCATGCTTCAAATTCCTGATTAATTTCAGATTCTATTGGTTTTGCTGTTATTATGCATGCTTGGATTATTTTGCTTTTAAGTAATCCTTTAACATATATTACTCTTCCGCCTTGTTCTCTTTTTATACGAATTTCTGATGATAAGCTTTTCACTGAAACAATATCATATAATTTTGCTATTTCTCTTTTTTGGTTCTCATCTGCTTCTATATTATATCTGGATTCTTTTGTTCCGATATCATCAGAATTTATTGGAAAAGACCAAAGCATAGGAAAAATATCATTTTTATTTTTGGCTGACATTATAGCTACTTCCAAATTTACTTTATATTGCAGCCTTACATATATCATCATTTAATAATTAGACAATATCTTTATAATCAGCACCTGGTGGTTGGACAAAGAATATAGTTCCTTTTTCAATATCTTTGAAATCAATTGAGATAAGTGCTTTATAAGAATCTATTACGTAATGAGCCATCATTCTTAGTTTTTTCTTATCTGATGGTGGATTTTCGTTATATAAATTTCTTACAAGAGATTCTTCCATTACTGTTATATCATCTTTTTTTATATAATGTTCAATTGCAATAAAATATGCCTCCATTCTACCGTAATATGCTTGCATCATATTTTTTATATATTTACCAACTTTCAAATCTCCTACTCCCATTTCTCTTACTGCTAAATCCATATTATTAAATAATTCATCAAAGATTTTTTGTGAAAGCTCTTCGGCTTTGTTTTCATTTTCTGTGTTTTTTTCTTTTTCAAGTCTGATTGCTACAAGTACCGCATGTAAAATAAGCATATCAAATCTGCCATTTACATCGTCTTTTACTTCGTTAAATGTATAAAAAATCTTGTTTCGAGATTGTAAGGAAATTATGCCATAAATTTTTTCAGCAATATTTTTATCTTTTTTTGCAATTTCTTTTAAAATGTCAACTGTTTTATCTTCGGAAGCATTATCTATAAATATATGCTCATAATCATAATTTGATAATTTAGTTTCCATCACTTCTTTTACTCTTTTATATAATTCTTCAACATTTTCCTCTTCATTATAGCAGGCAGTTACGATACTAATTTTCTTTTTTTTCATTTTTCCTCCTCTCAAAGAC
>JALTZE010000109.1:548-4090 GCA_027051315.1 Micavibrio sp. | reverse complement strand
TAGTGCAAGAATATTTAATTCTATGGCTTTGTATCTTAGCCCCGATATGACGGAAGCAAAACTTTTAATGGCCAATATAGCCGCAAGAAATAAACAAATAGATAAGGCCATAAAATATTACACATCTATTGAAGAAGGTAATAAGCTATATGCTATATCAAGAAGATATGCAGCAGATGTTTTAAGCGAAGAAAAAAGATATGAACAAGCTATAAATATTTTAAAAGAAATAGTTGATAAATACCAAGATATAAATGCTCAAATAATGATAGGTGACCTTTTAAGGCAAGACAAAAAATATGAACAAGCTTTAAAAGAATATAACAAAGCATTTAATATGATTGGTAAAGAAATTCCTGATAAATATTGGAATTTATATTATTCAAGAGCCATAACATATGAACGTTTAAAAAAATGGGAACAAGCGGAAAGAGATTTTAAAAAAGCACTTGAATATCAACCAAATAATCCATATGTCTTAAATTATCTAGGATATAGTTGGGCAGACCAGAATGTTCATCTTGAAAAAGCCCTTGAAATGATTGAAAAAGCTGCAAAGCAAGCTCCTAATGACGCATATATAATAGATTCACTTGGTTGGGTAATGTATAAAATGGGTAAATATAAGGACGCTATTCCTCCTCTTGAAAAAGCTGTAGAGCTTAGCCCTTATGACTCTGTAATAAATGACCATCTTGGTGATGCTTATTGGAAAACAGGAAGAAAATTAGAGGCTCGCTTTCAATGGAAAAGAGCAATAAATTATGCAAATGAAGACCTAGACATAGATGTGGTAAAGGAAAAAATCAAAAATGGTATTGTAAATAAAGATATAAAAAAGGTAGAAGCAATAGAATCTAAGGCAATGCTACCCCAATGATAAGAAATGACGAAATATAATAAAAAAACAACTATTTTGGCTCCTGCCAAGGTCAATTTGTATCTTCATATTATTGATAAGCTTCCTGATAATTACCATATACTCGATTCTATGGTATCCTTTGTTGATATTGGTGATATATTGGAAATAGAACCATCGGATATTTTTTCTTTTAATATAAAAGGAGAATTTGCCCATGAATTACAAAATGAAGATATTTCTAAAAATATGGTAATAAGAGCCATAAATATTTTGGCAAAACATACTGGAAAACCTCTTAATTTTAAGATAACTCTAATTAAAAATCTTCCTATAGCATCAGGAATAGGGGGAGGTTCCTCAGATGCAGCTGCTATTATTTGGGGATTGATGGAATGGTGGAAAATACCTACTCATGCCCCGTTTATCAAAGGAATTATATTGGATTTAGGCACGGATGTGCCAGTTTGCCTGAAATGTAAACCATCAAGAATGCAAGGATTAGGAGATATAGTAGAAGAAATAGCTAGAATTCCTGAAATCCCTATAATTTTGGTTAATAGTGGAGAAAAATGTCCTACCCACGCAATATATAAGAATTTTAATGAAGAATATAAAAAACTTATAACAATTCCAGAAAGATTTGGTGATATTAGAAATATTATAAAGTTTTTGAAACAACAATCAAATGACCTAACAAATGCTGCTATTATGCACGCACCATCAATAAAAGAAACTCTTGAAACAATAAAGAAGCAACCAGACTGCCTTTTATCAAGAATGAGCGGTTCAGGAGCTACATGTTTTGGTCTGTTTGATAATATGGATAATGCTATTCTAGCAGCAAATACAATAAAATCTCTTAATCCAACTTGGTGGGTAAAAACTGGTTGGTTGGGACGACCAGAAAGATATTAATAATAAAAATTAAGGAGTAGAGCCTTCTTCCTCTTTACCTCCAGCAGCGGGGAGTGTTGCATATTGCATTTCTTCTGCAAGCATATGAACCAGAAGGTCATCATTTGCTTTACCGTTTATTTCAATACCAGAAATTTTTTGATATTCTTTTACTGCCTCTTCTGTTTTAGGACCGATGATACCATCTGAAATACCGCTATAAATTCCCATAATTTTTAATCTGTCTTGTATTTGCTTAACAGTTTCACTATATCTTGGGTCCATCTCTGCGGATGCTAGTTTTAAATTTTGATGCAGCATTGGCTTTTTTTCATAGATATCATTTACTATCTTTTCTACATCTTCATTATTCAAATTCATTCTGGTTACAAGCTGATTAAAAGCAGTATCAGCATCAACAGAACCTAATTCTTTAGCATATTTATACCAAAAAACTGCCAATTTCTTTCTTGGTTTACCCAGAAGACCATTTTCATAGATAAGACCTAAATTGTAAGCTGCTTCCATAACTCCACCCGCTGCAGCCTTTTCAAAATAGGCAGCCGCCAAAACAGGGTCATATGAAGTGCCTATACCCTCAATATGAGCTATACCCAGATTATATCTTGCTTCTGGATGTCCTAAATGAGAAGCAGCACGATACCATTTAATGGCTTCATCAAGATTTTGATTTATGCCCAATCCCTGATGATATAAAACGCCCAAATTATATCTTGCATTTGCAATATTTCTTGCTGCTGCTTCTTTGAACCAAAAAATAGCTCTATCGTAATTTTGTTCTACGCCCGCATGACCAGCAATATATATGGCAGCCAAATCATGTTGAGCTTCTGCTACACCTTCAAAAGCTTTTGCCTCAACCTGTTTAATTATTTTAGGTAAATCTTCATCAGGAGAAATACGCTCAGCTATAGGAGTGAGATTTTTCCAATCGTCAATAAGCTGTTTTTCTACTTTTGCTTCTTCTATTACAGCTTTGGCAAAGCTCGCAGCAAGTTTTGGTTCTAATGCATAATCATTTTTTTCTTTTGTTACTAAATTAGGATTTTTATCCTTTTCTTTTGTATCAATAGCAACCTTATCAGTAACAGTAGCTTTGATATTTTCTGTTACTTTTTCAGTTTTTTTATCATCAGCCTCATGCAAAATAATTTCTGCACCTTCTCCTTTTTTAGGAGAGGCTAATATTTTGCTTGTAAGGTCTTCAAGCACTTCTTCATCTTTTAGGGATAATGAATCTGTTTTAGGTTCACTATTTTCTAATTCATTCTCATCAGGCATATATTCTTTATCAGGTGATGTTGAAATATCTGCTATTTTACGCCATGCTTTTTCATCCATATTTAATTTTGCAAAACTGTCATAATCAATAACAGCAATTTTCCCTGTCATCCCTTTGGAAATAAGATTGCTTACTCCTATACCAGCCATAACAGAGAGAACAAAAATAGAAGCCGCAGTAACAGCAGACATTCTAATAGAACGTCGCCACCATGAACCATCTTCATATTGATTATGTATCATTGAATTATTTAAAAGCAAACTATCATCATTGGCAGGTTTTCCTGATGCTGTCATATCAGTTAAAACAACCAAAGCCTTAGATTCTACTGCTTCTTTTGCCTTTTTTGCAGCTTCTTCTGCTTTTTCAATTCTTCTGTAAAGCCTAATTCTATCATGATTTAATTTTTCAAAACGTTTACTTGTTTTATCTGACTGTTTAGAAGTTTTTTCTATCTTATCAGCTAGTTCCTTAGTTTTATTC
>JALTZE010000109.1:0-538 GCA_027051315.1 Micavibrio sp. | reverse complement strand
TTCAGCTTGGCGCTTTTTTATTTCATCTGCAATCAAATTTGAAAGATGATTATTCTTATTTGAGCCTACTTTTATATATGCGGTTTCAACTCTATTTGCTTTATCTTCTATGTCAGATAAGTGGCTACGATATTCATGAAGCTCTTCCCATAGAGCTTTGCGCTCCATCTCTGATTTTTGCAATTTTTGCCCAACATCAGAAAGAAGCTTGATTATCAAATCATGTTTATCATCACTAATTTCGGAAGAATCCTCTATCATTCCGACTAACCCCATAGTTTCACATATCATTATCGTATAGATGAACTATAATGATTTTGTAAAATAACGCAATTAGTCATAGTATTTTTTCCACAATGGTAATAAATTGGCTATATGAGTATAAAATCTTTTAAAATTGGAAATATAGAAATAACTGACCCAGTATTTTTGGCGCCTATGTCGGGAGTAACGGATTTACCTTTTCGTAAAATAGTTAAAAGCTTTGGGGTGGGGCTTATGTTTTCCGAAATGATTGCGAGCCGCTCTATGATAGAAC
>JALTZE010000108.1 GCA_027051315.1 Micavibrio sp. | reverse complement strand
TGGCTATAACGCAAAATATATCAAAATAATTGATGTAATTCCTATAAATACAGGTCAGATAGTTAAATTAGAAATATTTGGCAAGATTTATGATACAAAAATATCACAAATAGGTAAATTCCAACTTATGAATATACTTGCTGCTATGGCATTAGTGATTTCCATAGCAAAACACGATATAACAAAACAGATAATAGAAATATTACCAAAACTTCATTCTCCTACTGGCAGAATGCAGTTAATATCAGGTCATCCAAAAGGTGCAACAATATATGTAGATTACGCACATACACCTGATGCTTTGGAAAATGTAATTCAAGCCACCCGTCCCCATGTGGAAGGAAAGCTTGTTTGTATAATCGGTTGCGGCGGGGATAGAGATTCAGGCAAGCGACCGATTATGGGTTCTATCGCTGCAAGAAATGCAGATATTGTCATTATTACTGATGATAATCCCCGTAGCGAAGACCCTCAAAAAATCCGCAGTGCAATGCTGTCGGACATTCCAAAAGAGCTTAGCTCTTCCCTCCTTGAAATCGGAAACCGTAAAGAAGCTATCCGCAAAGGGATAGAAATTCTTGAACATGGAGATGTACTTATCATAGCTGGCAAAGGTCATGAGCAAGGACAAATCATCGGTTCCGAAACCCTCCCTTTTGATGATGTGCAAGAAGCACAATCAAATATTTCCATACTCAACAATAATAATAGGACATTGCAAAAATGACACTATCACCATCAAATTCTATATGGACATCAACGCAAGCAGCAAAAGTAACTAATGGAAAATCTATATCAGAATGGTTTGCCACAGGCATATCAATAGATAGTCGTACAATTAACGAAGGTGATTTATTTATAGCCATCAAAGGGAAAACAGATGGTCATGAATATGTAGCCGATGCTCTTGCTAAAGGGGCGGTAGCAGCGATAGTTGACCATATACCTGAAAATCTAAATGAAAATGCTCCCTTGTTAATAGTAAAAGATACTATGGAAGC
Source organism: Micavibrio sp. (assembly GCA_027051315.1). Lineage (GTDB taxonomy): Bacteria > Pseudomonadota > Alphaproteobacteria > Micavibrionales > Micavibrionaceae > JALTZE01. The sequence continues at coordinate 3,095 of JALTZE010000108.1, read as the reverse complement.
AATGCAAGCGTTGGGGCAGGCTTCTCGTTCCAGAACCTCAGCAAAGATAATAGCAATAACAGGTTCTGTTGGAAAAACTAGTACTAAGGAAATGTTGGGAGGAATACTAAAAGAGCAAGGACAAACTCACTATAGTAAAGGAAGCTATAATAATCACTTGGGCGTACCTTATACTCTTGCTTCTATGCATGCGGGCACTGATTATGGTGTATTTGAAATAGGAATGAATCACGCAGGAGAAATAACAGCTCTGACCAAACAGGTGCAACCTGACATAGCCATAATAACTGCAATAGCACCTGTTCATATGGAATTTTTTGATAGTGTAAAAGATATAGCAACAGCAAAAGCAGAAATATTTCAAGGCGTCAAAGAAAACGGAACTGTAATATTACCTCGTGATAATGAATTTTTTGACTATCTTGTTAAAAAAGCAAATCTTTGCGGTATAAAAAATATTCTTAGTTTTGGCATAAATGAAACTGCTGATGCAAAAATAATAGAGATAATAGAAGCCTCCAACGGTAGTAAAATTAAAGCTATAATAAAAGGAGAAGAGGTAAATTATTCTATAAAAATACCAGGAAAACATCAGGCATTAAATTCACTTTCTGTATTGCTTGCCGCTAAATGTGCAGGAGCTGACTTGCAAAAAGCGGCTGTATCTATTTCTAAAATCAATCCCGCTAAAGGTAGAGGAACATTGGAAAAAATTAACATAGGCGACCCCGATAATCCTGTAACCTTGATAGATGAAACTTATAACGCATCTCCTGAATCGATGAAAGCAGCTTTTCGAGTTATGGCTCTGATTGACACTGGCAGAAATGGCAGAAAAATAGCAATATTAGGTGATATGTTAGAGCTTGGTAAAAAATCCGCCCAAATGCATGCAGATTTAGCCCTTCCAATCAAGGCTGCTGGTATTGACCTTGTTTATACTTGTGGTTCATTAATGAAAAACCTTCATAATGCCTTACCACCAGAACAATGTGGAATTCATAAAGAAAATAGTAATGAAATGGCAAAAATAGTTCCCGATATCTTAACACCAGGTGATGTAGTAATGGTAAAAGGCTCTAACGGTAGCAAAATGGGTACCGTAATAGAGGCAATGCGCGAAATTCCTAAAAATATAACAAGCTATTAAATAAAAAGTCACTTATTGACAAAATATTTATATTAAAATAGCGTGTATGGCAAAGAGCTGCTACTATGACCATAGAAAATGAACAAAAAATTTGGTTTATTAGTCGCCATCCTGGTGCTTGGGATTGGTTTCTGAAATATGGGAATCAGGGGAGATGGAAAAACGTAGAACATGTTTCGCATATTGATATCGATAAAATCAGGAGTGGTGATATTGTGATTGGCACATTGCCAATACATCTTGCTGCTGAGATTTGTGATAATGGAGCTCAATATTGGTATTTATCAATATCTGTACCAGAACATCTCAGGGGTAAGGAATTAACATGTGATGATATGACCTTGCTATCTGCTAAATTAGAACAATATGAAGTTAGGAGAATAAAAACATGACCACTACTATGATTTGTCTTGTATCGAAAGAACCTATGCCCAATCTTAGGCTTATACTATGTAAAACTCCGGATTTCGGTGTAAGTAGGGTTATCCTTATAGTTTCTAATGAAATGGAAGAAACCGCAGAAGGGTTAGAAAAAGTTCTTAAAAGGCATAATATTGATGTTGATACCCACAAGATAGAAAATGCTTACGATTATGGTAAGATGAGTTCAGACTTTTTAGAATTGATAAATTCCGTTGAAGACAAAGCAGTGGTTAATATTACAGGAGGCACGAAGATTATGTCACTTGCCCTATGTAATGCGGCAAGGAATACTAAAAAAGTTGGTGATATTATCTATGTGAGAAATGATAACCACAATGGCGTAAGGCTTAAAGGTGATAGTGAAGAATTTGATATTGATGCGAAAATGAGTCTAGATGATATTTTAGATGCACATAATTATGAACAAAATAGTCCCAGTAGCTTTACCCCAGATAAAAAACAACAGGCTTTTGCTCGCATGTTATTAGAAAGATACTATGATAAGCCCGATATAATAGCTTTGCTTAACAAAGTAAGTTATTCTGAGAGTAGTCGTAAAAAAAATATTAAGGTTTATTTTGAGGATAGCAGAATAACTGAGAACGATTTAAAAAAACTTTATGATATCCTTAAAAAAGCTAAAGAGGCAAAGCTATTAGAAGAATGCGAAGATTACTTGTTATTCCCAACAAAAAACAAGCGTAAATTTGTTTGTGGTGGGTGGTTTGAGACTGCGGTAGAAGAAGTTATTAAGGAAATTCAAGAAGAAGATAAAAATTTAATAGAAGATGTAAAAGCGGGAGTTTCTATTAGGGGTAGAAATGAGATGGACGTGCTAGTAAGCCGTTCTAAGGGGCTTGCGGTTATTGAGTGTAAAACTTCTGCATATAAGAAGAAACACGGTCAAAGAGAAATAGATGTAATGAAACAAATAAAAGAACAGCAAAGCTACGGGGGACTAACAACATTAAATATTTTAGTTAGTATAAATGAAATTAAAAACCCGCATGCATTAGAGGGTGTCGAGCGTGAGGGTATAAAGATAATTGATGCCGATAAGCTCGTCAACTTAAAAGAGCGTTTAATAGAATATTTAAAATGAGTTCTGCTGTGAATTTACTTGCTCTATGCGGTCTTAACCCTCAGGTGGTTACTGAGACTATATGGGCATTGTTGCGTGATGGTCATTCTATTAAAACTGTAAATATTATAACAACTGATATTGGTAAGCAGTTGTTTGATATGAAGATAACAAATGTCAATAATTCTCTTACAAATTTGTGGTCTATGTTTAACCACAAGCCAATGTCACCTCACGAGTTTCAATTCTATATAATAAAAAATGAGCAAAATGAAAATATTACAGATATTTTATCTATAGACGAACATTTAGCAGCAACTAAATTAATCGGAGAAAAAGTGTGGCTTATGACTCGTGAGAAAGAATCTGTATTACATGCATCGGTTGCAGGTGGACGAAAAACTATGGGTGTTATATTGTCAACAGCAATGAGCATCTTTG
>JALTZE010000107.1 GCA_027051315.1 Micavibrio sp. | reverse complement strand
ATGTTATCTTTCTTTTGTGATGGAAGTAGGTTTATTTGTCCTGTTATTTCACCACCCGCTAGATTTCCTGATATTTTATCTATCATCACTGCTTTATCTTTGATTTTGAGAGGAATGGATAAATTTGCAATTTTTTTATTATCCATTATGATTTTTTCTATATCAATATTTACATTTGCTTCATAGATTGGCAGAGATATTGGACTGTTATCTTTACCATTATCAAATATATTATTTAAACTCTTATATAATTTTGAAAAGTCCGAATTTTCTTTTGATATTTTTGTTATGTCCAGCTCTTTTACTTTTATAGATAAATCTATTTTTTCCTTAGAAGTTATTTCATCTATCTGTTCTTTTATATTTTTATAATTAGCATATAAGGATAATCCTTCCATCTCAAAATCAGCCTTAATATCATTCCAACTTGAAATAAAATTTATATTTGCTTTTGCAATTGTTGGATATGAAGAAAAATCAAGTTCTGATGATTGTTTTTTTATGTCTTCATCTTTAATTAACGATATTGCAACATTCCCAAGTTCAGGAATATTTTCCTTTGCTTGCGGGTTTGTTTCACCTTTAACAATGATATTTGAATATCTTAATATATAAGGTGTTTTGCTTGCTATGGTAAAATATTCAGGCTGCCCTTCTTTTGATGTTCTTGGCATTTCTATCATAAAATATAGATGTTCTTTTCCCCATTTTCCTGTTAATTTAAATTGACCTATTTCTTTTGAAGATGGAGTGATTTTTATATTATCTATATTCAGATTTTTGCCATTCGCATATTTTGCAGGAATATATATATTTTCAATATTAAAGAATTTATATTTATCAATTCCTCCGATTAATGAACGCATAGATATTCTAAATTCAACAGTTTCAGCCTTCCATTTAAGCTCTTTTGTTTTGAAATCGGTTCCTTTTATATCACCTGCTTTCAAAATTATATCGGGAAAGAAATATGCGCCGTCTAAACGACCTATCGTTACCTTAGAATTAGTAAAAGAAGAAAAAACACCCTCTACTATTCCTCGTTGAAAATCACCTTTACCATTTAATAAATTTATAAATATTATAAATAAAATTACAGTAATTAGAAAAGCAATACATAATCTTATTGACCATGATAAAATTTTACTTCTTATTGTTTTTTTATTATTTTTCATATCACTATTCCAGATTTTCGAATGGGTCGCCTTTATAATTTGAGTTAAATCCTAATGATTTCCAGCTTCTAACAAGGTCGGTAGATAATGGAGCGGTTATATCCAGAATACCTGATTTTGTGGGGTGAGGAAGTATAATACGTCTTGCATGAAGATGTACTCTTTCTTTTACTATATCAATATTTCCTTCTAAGAAAGCTCCTTTACCGCCATATTTTCCATCACCCATTATGGGAGCGTTTAATATTTGTGCTGCATGAACTCTGATTTGGTGAGTTCGACCTGTTCTTGGCCAGAATGTTACAAAAGCTGCTTTTTTGTGGGCACGGTCAATAACTGCAAATTCGGTGGTTGCTTTTTTGCCATTTACCTCATCGATACGCATTTTTTCTTTACCTTCACCGCCACCTTTTCTTATGGCTGCTCGTATTGTTCCGCTGTCTGTTTCAGGGGTTGATGCCGTGATAGCCCAATAATATTTCCTTATATCTTTGCCTTTGAACATATGACCAAGTTCTCTTGCTGCCCTATCCGTACGGGCAAGGAGTAAAACTCCGCTGGTATCTTTATCAAGGCGGTGAACTATTTTCGGGCGATTACCATTTTTATCAACTAAAGCGTCTAGCATAGCATCTATATGTTTTTTTATATTTGTTCCGCCTTGTACTGCTATTCCCGCTGGTTTATTCAAAGCAATAACATGACCATCATCAAATATCACCATAGATTTTATAAGTTTTTTATCTTTTTCTGAGATTTTATGAGGTATTTTTTTGATATCACGCTCTTCTATTGGGGGGATACGAACTATTTGACCTATTTCTAGCAATTGGTCTGCTTTTGCGCGTTTTCCATCTACTTTAAAAGCACGTTTTCTAAATAATTTCTGCATTAATGAACGGGGCATAGAAGGTATTTTCTTATGCAGCCATTTATCAAGTCTTGAACCTTCTTCACCTTGTAATACTTTTACTAATTTTGCTTGTGTCATTTTTTATTCTTCTATGTCATGGAACGAACCAATATCATTCCCCCAAAAACAGATAGCAGACATATAACAACAGATGCAAGAATATAAAGGGAAGCATATAAATATTCTTGTCTTTCTAGCATTGTTATTGCATCAAGAGAGAATGTAGAAAATGTTGTAAGCGCACCAAGGAATCCCGTTGTTATCATTGCCTTTATTTCTTGGGACAAATAGTTATCAAAGTGAGCAAGATAAGAAATAATCACTCCCATTAAAAAAGAACCAACTATATTTACCGTTAATGTAGCAAAAGGAAGAGAAATGCCAAAAGCCATGAAACCAGTATTAATTAAATATCTGGATACTGCTCCTAATGCTCCGCCTATTGCTATAGATAATATTAAAAAAAAGTTCATTTGACATATTCCTGCATGTATGCAATAAAGCTAATAAAAAAACAAGCCGTTAATATAATAGTTAAATATTATAGCGGTAAAAAAGATTAATAACAGTAAAATATATAGAACAGGGTAGGTAATGGAAAAAGAAAAAAGTCAAATATTAGCTTTCGAAAAAGCATCTAATGATAAGGCTCGTGCGGTATATATAGGCACCAATTATACTGATGATGACCTTATTGGGGCTGCTGCTTTGGGCAATATGGATGCTATGGACAGCCTGATAAGAAAATATAATGAATCTTTTAGAAAAACAGCTCTTATATATATAAAAAATCCAGATATGGTTGATGACCTTATGCAGGATTCATATATTAGAATGGTCAATGGTATTAAAAATTTTAAAGGTGATAGCTCTTTTTATACATGGGGACGTACAATAATAAGGAATACGGCCTTTGATATGCTTAAATTAAATAAAAAACATAGCGGAGAAAGATATGGGCTTGTTCGTTATCATTTTAATACAGTAGGATTACATGATGAGGATGGAAGTAATTTTGATGAAAAGGATATCCAATCACATGATTTATTTGGAATTAATCCAGAAATAGCCTCTGAAGCCAGTGATATAATAAACAAAATCACTCAGATAGTAAAGAAGCTTAAAGAAGATGAAGAGGAAATGTTACTTAATTGGATTGAGGGGACTCCATATGATAGACTTGCTGAGATTAATAAAATCCCTACTGGTACTGCAAAAAGCCGTATATCTGCAATCCAATTTAAGTTCAAGAGAAACCCTGTTTTAAAACAATATATGAGTTAGTAAGGATAGCAAAAGTCTAAGAATAAATATTCTCATCAAAGGGGAAATTACGTTCTTTTACATCAAGGGCGTAATTTCTTATAGCTTTTTCAATATTTTTGTGAATATTTGCATATTTTTTAACGAATTTTGGTGTTTTTTCGTTAGAAATGCCAATCATATCTTCTGTAACTAATATTTGTCCATCGCATTTTCTAGATGCTCCTATTCCTATTGTAGGTATCGATATTGATTTTGTAATTTTTTCAGCCAAATCGTGGGGCACTGCTTCAATTACTAATGAAAATGCTCCTGCTTCTTCTACTGATTTTGCATCATGTAGTATTTTTTTTGCCTGTTTATTTCTGCCTTGTACTTTGTATCCGCCAATTGTGTTAAATGATTGAGGACATAAGCCTATATGAGCCATTACAGCTATGCCACGGTCGGTAAGAAATCTTATAGTTTCCGCCATTTCAACTCCACCTTCAATTTTTACGGCCTGACAACCTGTTTCTTGTATAGCTTTTGCGGCATTTCGATAAGCTTGTTCTTTACTTTCTTGATAAGTAGCAAACGGCATATCAAGAATTACACAAGCCTGTTTTGTAGCTTTCATAACAGCTTTGGTATGTGCAATCATCATATCAAGTGTAACAGGAAGCGTTGAGTCCATGCCATAAATAACCATTCCAAGTGAGTCTCCTACCAAAATTATATCACAATAATTATCCAATATTTTTGCCATAGGATAAGTGTAGGAAGTTAAACATATCAAAGGCTCTGTATTTTTT
>JALTZE010000106.1 GCA_027051315.1 Micavibrio sp. | reverse complement strand
GCCCAATAGATAGTCTTCGAATAATTGCATTTTCAGATTATAGTAAGATAAGGTCAGTTTTAAATAAAATCTCTGATACAAAAATTACTGATAATAATTCCAAGATTGATATTTTTTCTCTTATGACTATTGCGAAATTGCATAATTTTGATATAAAAAATATCGAAATAGATTCTATGGTATCTAAGTTACTTAATAGCAAAAACAAAAAGAAAGTACTGATTGATATTATCTTTTTGCAGATGCTTGACAAAGACGAAGATTCTGTGGAGAATGCATTTCAAGTTTATGACAAACAAACAGGCTTGACATATTACGAAAAATATACTATGCCTTCTATATCGATTATAAATCGTTTAGAAGAATCGATTCGTAACGATAAGGTCGGTGAGTTTGTTATTTTGAGTATTTTACTCTTTCATAACCAGAAATCTGAGGCAATCTATCCCCTGCTAATCAGAGATGTTGTGAATGGGTTTGTTAAAGTGGGGTTAAAAAACGAAGTGCTTAAGATGGCTACACACACCATTTTAGGGGACTTATAATTATTAAAGGAGATTAAGATTATGGCTCGTCCAGGTCGTCCACCGATGAAAAAACCTGATTTGCATCCTTCTATTGATGCTTTTCTTGATATGCTAACTGCTGAGCGTGGGGCAGCAATGAATACACGTCAGGCATATTGGCGTGACCTTGCCGATGTAAGTATTTATATCAGAGAAAAATTCGGTAAAGAAATTAATGAAGCAACAACAGAACAAATAAAATCATATATTTCTGATTTAACTAAAAAGATAAATGTTAAGGGTGCGAATAGCTCACAAACTGCGGTTCGTACCGTAGCTAGAAGGCTTTCAGCGTTACGCCAATATTATCGTTATCTAATTTCAGAAAATCAAAGAGATTGTGACCCGACATCTACTATAGAAAGTCCAAAGCAGCCTCGTACTCTTCCAAAAACTTTGAGCGAGGAAGAAGTATCAAGACTTATTGAAACTGCGGGTGCTCCTGGTACGGCAGAAAGTGTAAGACTTGTATGTCTTTTAGAAATGATATACGCCTCAGGTCTTAGAGTTTCTGAGCTTGTAGGTTTGCCGCTTTCATCAATTGGTGAAAATAGTCAATTCTTGATGGTAGCTGGAAAAGGTGGGCGCGACCGTATGGTTCCTCTTAGCGATGCAGCTCAAAAGGCGATAAGCGATTATTTAAAAGTTCGTGAAGAATTTATAGGTGGGGATAATGTTGAAGCACAATCACAATGGTTGTTCCCTTCGCGTACATCTGTTAAAGGACATTTAACAAGACAGCGTTTTGCTCAGCTTTTAAAAGATTTGGCTATAGCAGCCAAAGTTGATTCAGATAGAGTTAGCCCACATGTTCTTAGACATGCTTTTGCTACACATCTACTTTCAAATGGTGCTGACCTTCGTTCTGTACAGAAAATGCTTGGTCATGCTGATATTGCTACAACGCAAATTTACACCCATATTATCGGCAAAGATGTAAAAGATTCTGTTAAAGAAAAGCACCCTATGTCAAAAACAGGTACTAACGATTAATAGATTTAGTAAATTATAAAAATCAAGCAGGCTAAAATTTTATAGTCTGCTTGATTTGTTTTGGAAGCTACTATAAAAATACTTCTATAGAAATTTAACAAATAAAAGAAGATAATATGAGCCAACTTGAGTTTGAAAAACCTGTTCTAGAGCTTGAAGGAAAAATAAGAGAGCTTAAGAATGTTAGCAGTGACGATAACCTGAATATTGCTGATGAGATTAGCAAAATGCAGAAGAAAGTCGATAAGCTTTTAAAACAAACATATGCAAAACTTAACCCCGCACAGATAGTGCAAGTCGCACGTCATCAAGATAGACCGCATTTCCTTGATTATGTTGAAGAGTTAATTGAAGATTATACAGAACTTGCTGGAGACCGTTATTTTGGTGATGACCAAGCTCTTTTAGGTGGTATAGGACGCTTTAAAGGTCAATCATGTATTGTGATAGGACATGAAAAAGGTAGTAATACTGAAAGCAGAATAAAACATAATTTTGGTATGGCTCGCCCTGAAGGCTATCGAAAAGCACAAAGATTGATGGCTATGGCGGAACAGTTTAATATACCTGTCCTAAGCTTTGTTGATACTGCTGGTGCATATCCTGGTGTAGGAGCAGAAGAAAGAGGACAAGCAGAAGCAATCGCAAAATCTATTGAAACATGTTTACGTTTGCATGTTCCTATAATATCAACAATTATAGGTGAAGGTGGTTCTGGTGGTGCTATTGCCATTGCTGCTGCTGATAATATTTATATGCTTGAACATTCTATTTATTCTGTTATATCCCCTGAAGGTTGTGCTTCTATTTTGTGGAGAAGTGCTGAATATTCAAAAGATGCAGCTACTGCATTAAAATTAACTGCCAAAAATCTTAAAGAACTTAAATTGATAGATGGTATAATAAAAGAACCTCTGGGTGGAGCTCATAGAAATAAAAGAAAAACCATAGAAAATGTCGGAGATGCAATAGAAAAATCTATCCATAATTTAATGTCTATGGATAAGGATAAGCTTATAAAAACTAGAAAAAATAAATTTCTTGCAATGGGGCGGAAGATATAAGGGGGATTTTATCCCCTTATATAGGTAGATTAAATTTATTGATAAGCTCGTACTTGTTTTTCGTTATTGTCGTTATATGAGGCAGCTACCCTTCTTGCTGATTTTATATCATAATTCATTCTTGCCCTCATTTTCATATTATCAAAATTTCCATGACCTGCTCTGATATGTCCTTCTTCTGTTGAGGCCGCTCTGTAATAAAGCATTAAAAATACTCTTATCGCTGCTGTCAGAGAGGTTTTTTCATTTTTATTTAGATGTATCAAAGAACAAATATCATGTATGGAACAATTTTCCCTTATTGATATTTCTTTTAATGCTAGCCACATTTCAGGCTCTAGCCTTACAGATGTTCTGTGTCCTAGAACTGTGATATTACGGCTTATAAGTGTGCTTTTGAATTTTTTGTTACTATCTTTCTCCTCCTGAGATTCTTTATTTATATTATTCATGTTAGTTACCTCTTTTGTATCTGGTTATATAAATAGACAATATTTCTTATTGCATTACTCAGAGTTTTATCCTCCACACTACCTATAATCGTATTTATAACTCTTAAAATAACAAAAGACAACCTGTAGTATATTTATTTTTCCTATTGACACGTATTATTATACTCAGATGGGGTCTTTGCTATTATAGAGATTGCATGTATCGAAGAAAATTCTTCCCCAGAAAGAGCTTTATAAATCATTCGATGGCGTTCAATTCTTGTTTTATTTTCAAATAGTTCCGAGATAATGAATATCTCAAAATGTGTATCTTCGGTACTTTTGTAACCTTTATGTCCTTTATGTTGTGCGCTTATATTATTTATAACAAGTTTTTTAGGCTTTAATTGATATTTAATTTCAAATAACATACGATTGTAAATCATTTCTCTGATATTTATCATTTTTCCACCCAAAGTTATTTTAGTATTAGATAATATAAAATCATTGACATTACCAGACTTTATTAAATATATAGGTTTTTGCTATATATTCTTGCCTAAAATGGTTGTTACATCATATTATATATGTATGCCTACTATACAGTTAAAAAAGAAATCACCAGAATTTGAAGATAGTAAAGCTGAGAATATCAGATTTTGCGATAATCCTTCATGCTCTCATGAGGCGGAATTTAAAGCACCCAAATCAAGAAATCTTGATGATTATTACTGGTTTTGTATGGAGCATATAAAAGAATATAATAGTCAGTGGAATTTTTTTCAGGGTATGAATGATGAAGAGATTCTAAATCATATGGAAAAATCAAGATATGGTGATAGACCTACTTGGAAATCAGATTTTACATTTTCCGAAGAAAGTTTAAAAGAAAAAGTGTGGAGCGAATTTAGGGCTTATGATTATACAAAAGAAGAAAAAAATACTAAAAAAAGAAAATTAGAAGGAAATTACGAAGAAATAGAAGCGATGGCAATTATGGGGTTAGAGCCGCCAATCAATCTTGATATTTTAAAAAAGAAATATAAGGAGCTTGCTAAAAAATTTCATCCTGATAGAAATTCAGGCCGCAAAGATGCAGAGGAAAAGTTAAAAAAGATAAATAT
>JALTZE010000105.1 GCA_027051315.1 Micavibrio sp. | reverse complement strand
GTTCAACAGAGAGTGAATTCAAAATAAGCTCTGTTATTCATTTCTGGCAACCAACCCGCCAAACATCTGTAATTTTTTTTGCGCATAACGTCGCAAATCAGCCGCGCCGCTTTTTGGCGTCGGCTGGATTTGCCTTGTTAGCGGGATTAGTGGAGAACAGAAAATGCAGCTAAGTGAGATAGCTTATAAATTATGCATAGCCATCGAACATGCAGGAGCATCCGAAGAATTAACGGATTGCAGCGTAATGGCTACAGCGTTACGGCAAAAACTATGCGAGTGGGAAGAGGTGCGACCTATGACTGATGATGAAAATAGGCTGATTAATGCAGGGCTTGAGAAGCTAAAGGCCACCCAACCGAAATTTAATGAAACTTCGTGCTCTCAATGCGGAGCTATATTTGGGCCAGGGGATCATGGCTATAGTCATTGTTCTAATCATAAAGGCATGCTGGCCTTGTCACGCTAACGCCGCAATTAACCGGGCACAATGAGGTAATGACAATAATTGACGACACCACAAAACCAGAACAAAGCCACGTTGCGGCTGACTGTCCGAACGAGCGCCTTGTTAGCTGTGATCTTGTCTTCTGCGGCGAAGGCATAGGTTACATTACGCAATATTATTATGATGCGCATGGAAATCCGATTAACGAATTTGATGTGCTCAAAGTTCTCCATTTTATAGGCGCTAGGTATAAGCGTCACTACATGTATAAGTGGGTGAGACGTGACGATAAAGGTAATATAGTTCTTATGCATCTAACGTCTCCAGATGAGTCTGTACCTTTAAGCGTTGTGGTTGATAACGAAGGTATTTTAAAGGATGCAGAAATTGTGCAGAGTAATTACAGCTAACGCCAAAAATCACCAGACAAGGGCAACTAGAAACTATAGGAGGAATGACCAATGTTTGCAGATAAGAGTATTTAGAAAAAAGCACCGCAGCCCTTGGTCTGCGTGAATTTTGATTGTTATGCGTTTTCGGAGTGATTGACATGGCTAGACATTTGACTGTTGTTTATACGATACATGATGAGAAGTTTTTTGAAGAAGAGCAAAAGATGCTTATGAGCAAATTTCAAAACTCCAATGGCAAACCTTGGGCGATTACCGCTATGAGCCATGGGGATGAGATACACCGACTCTCATTGATAGAGGACGCTCATAGTGCAAATAGGCATGACCTTATTGATGACATTTGCGGACTTATTGACCCAGGAAATATTGACTCAATAGAAGACCTAGAAAATCAAGAATGCTCTAACGGTGTGTTACACGCATAACGCAAAAATCACCTGCGCCACTCAGGTGGTAAATAAGAACGCAATTGAATACAGCGTCAGGTGGATTTTTATTGTTATGTGTTTAATTTAAATAGACTTACTTTTCAGTTAAGTTTAACTAACCGGAGTTTTAAATATGGGTGTTGAATATCTTTATATGGTGTTTGTTATTGGGTTTTCGACTGGCTTGTGTATTGACATCAAAAATTATATAGGCAAAAAAATAAGCAATTTCAAACCTATAAAAACAAAAGGAACATCGGTGTTAAATTATGAATATTTTGCAACTATAGATGTTACACATGGGCATTTATGGTGGAAAAATACTGAAAGCAAGGTTATTTATAGGGAATATGCTGGCCCGTGGTTTTACACTGCTGACGGAAAATTCGCTGAGCCTGAAGTTGATGAGCTTTATCGGTCATATAAATCATGCTTATCGTATGAAACATAACGCCCCGCATCACCGGCAAAATAAAGCTGCATAGCGAAGCGGCGCAGCTTTATTTTGTCCGAGTGCATGCGTTTGTTAGAGCATTTTTTGTTGACAATCCAAAAAACACGGTTAAAATTGGTACTCATCACAAGTTTCGAAAAGGAACTCCACCATGAGTACCCATATAACTATAAAAGAAGCTGCTAACATACTTAACATTAGTGAACAACGTGTTCGTACATTATGCCGCTCCGGTACACTATCAGCCAAAAAATTTGGTCGATCCTGGATGCTGGAACCGGAATCAGTTAATAAATATGGCTTACAAACATCTCATATGATCGCTGAAGATCATGCGTCCTATTCTGTACCAAGTAAGTCTAAAAATAAACCAATAGCCCTTAGCTTCTTTTCAGGGGCTATGGGATTAGATATTGGTATTGAAAAAGCAGGTTTTGACATTCGGCTAGCGTGTGAGATTGATAAATATTGCCGCCAAACAATAGCACTTAACCGACCTGAAATGGCACTTTTAGGTGATATTAATGATTACTCGAAGCAGGATATTTTAGAAGCTTCTGGCCTTACTGAAAAAGATGATATTGATTTGATAGTAGGCGGACCTCCATGTCAGGCCTTTAGTACAGCAGGAAAACGCAAAGCATTTAATGATGATAGAGGCAATGTATTTCTAAAATATATTGATTTGGCTCTTGAATTGCACCCAAAGTATATTGTGATCGAAAATGTTAGAGGCTTGCTCTCTTGTCCAATGGATCACAGACCTCATGACCAGAGAGGCCCAGAATTTCCAGACTTAACTGCTGATGAATTAAAGGGGGGAGCTTTAAATTTTATTCTATCCAAGTTAAAAAAATCCGGATACGCATATTCATTCAATCTTTACAATTCTGCTAATTTTGGTACTCCTCAAATCAGAGAACGTGTAATTATAATTTGTTCCAGAGATGGTAAAACTCCACCTTATTTAACACCAACACATTCTGAGAATGGAGAATATGGGCTACCAAAATGGAGAACGTTTAAGCAAGCAGTAAAAGGCTTAACAGAGCACCAGCACCTGAATTTTCCAGAAAAGCGACTCAAATACTATAGGCTTCTAAAACCGGGTGAAAATTGGAGGAATTTACCAGAGCAATTACAAAAAGAAGCCTTGGGAAAATCGTTTTATGCCGGAGGAGGTAAAACAGGATTTCTTAGGAGGCTGGCTTGGAACAAGCCAGCGCCAACATTAGTTACTCACCCAGCCATGCCTGCTACTGATCTATCACATCCGGTTGAAGATAGACCCTTATCAATACAAGAATATAAACGTATTCAAGAATTTCCTGATAAGTGGATTTTAGCTGGCCCTCTTATTCAACAATATAAGCAAGTCGGTAACGCCGTACCTTCAAGTTTAGGTAGAGCGGTAGGAAAACTTATTTATTCATTACTAAACAATGAAAAACCTGAGCAATATCTTGGGTTTGCGTTCTCAAGGTATAAAAATACTACTAATCAAGAGTGGGAGGAGCAGTTTTTAAAACTCTATAACAAAGCTACCCAGCCCCATCTGACACAGCAAGAAATTAGATTTGGTTAATTAAGCTTTCCACGGGTTTTCATTTTCTACTGCTAGACAGTCTGGGTTGGATGTTAAAGTGCGTTGAACAAACTCAACAAACTTGTCTTCGGATAGGTTTGTTGTCCCACAAATTCGATTTAATTCTGGCCACATATATTCTACTCGGTCAGCTTTGATTCGATACCATTTTTCAATTTTAGTGCCATCTCTTACTGCACTACTTGAACTATTTTCTGAATTACTACGATTCTTTATTTGTAGTAAGCTTCCATTCTCATGTACAAAATCTACAGATTTAACTGTTTCACCCCACGCACAATGCCAACCGTAGCCAATTAGGTTCTCTGAGAGATATTCTTCTAAAATTAAACCAAGAATATTTTCAGCTGACATGCCTAATCGGTGGGCATATGTTATTTTCCCTAAATCTTCATCATTCAAATTTTCTAAACGTGACCCAATAATTTTTTCAATTATTGGATCTGCAACTGTTCCTGGGGGATTAGAAATACGTTGTGAAGCTCTACCACTATACCCACCTTGATATTTAAGAATCCATTTTTTTATTACAACTTTCTCGGAATCATTTTTTCCTCCGATATTTCCCGGTACCCTTTCTAAATCATGGGCAATAACCGAGAAAACAAATTTTGCACCACCCTCCCAATTAACACCTTCACTACGAGCAATATCTCTAGCCATAATTATGGCGGATTCCACTCCTAGACTTTGAATAGCTTCTTTTAACTTCAAGTTGATCTCCGATTTTGTATTATTTTGCTCTAACGCCGCAATTCACCAGCGTCAAAAAGCATAGTGAGGAACGAACGACGCTTTTTGACGTCTGCGTTCCGGGTAAAAGCACCGGTTACCCGGCGCTCTCCCCAC
>JALTZE010000104.1 GCA_027051315.1 Micavibrio sp. | reverse complement strand
GTACCATAATATCCCGTGATATACCATATATATCCATAAAAACCCATATTATGGATGTGTCACTTTTATTGGAAGCAAAAAATGTCTTTGTTTATTTCTACATATATAAACAAAATTGATAAAAAAGGCAGAGTATCTGTTCCTGCCAGCTTCCGCGCGGCTTTATCAAATCAACCGTTTCAAGGAATAATTATTTTTCCCTCTAGCAAACACCAATCTTTAGAAGGCTTTGGTTGGGACACTATGGAGAAAATAAGTTCCAGACTAGATGAGCTTGATATGTTTTCACAACAGCAAGATGACCTTGCAACCTCAATTTTTGGTGAATCTGTGCAATTACCTTTTGATGGTGATGGTAGAGTAATATTACCCCCCCAATTATCCAGCTATGCAGATATAACTAATAAAGTAGCTTTTGTTGGTTTGGGTAAAAAATTTCAAATATGGAACCCAGAAAAACTTGAACAAAGAAAGAAAGAAGCAAAATCCAATATAGAAAAAAAATCAATAACCTTACCAAAGGGAGGGCAAAATGGCTGACCTTCCCCATTATCCAGTAATGCTGTCAGAGATGTTAAAAGCTTTATTCCCAAAAGATGGGGAAACATATATTGATGGAACTTTAGGGGCGGGGGGATATACAAAAGCAATTCTTGATTGTGCAAATTGTAACGTTATTTCAATAGATAGAGATAAAACAGCTATAAAAATGGCTGAAAGCTGGGCAAGTAACTATAAGGGCAGATTGAAAATATTAAATGGCTGCTTTGGCGATATTACCAATATGATTGATTATAAAATTGATGGCCTTGTTCTCGATTTAGGTGTCTCATCAATGCAGATAGACCAAGCAGAACGTGGTTTTTCTTTCCGTTTTGATGGACCTTTGGATATGAGAATGGGGAAGGGGGCTAAAATTTCTGCTGCCGAATTTGTAAATACAGCCGAAGAAAAAGAATTGGCAAATATAATATATAAATATGGTGAAGAGCGCCACTCAAGAAAAATTGCCAAAGCAATAATAAAAGCAAGGCAAACAGAAAATATTACAACAACAAAACAACTTGCCGATATAATCAGAGATATTTTGCCAAAAAATCCAAAAAGCAAAATTGACCCTGCCACTAAAACATTCCAAGCTATCCGCATATATATAAATGATGAATTAGGTGAGATAGAAAGGGTACTTGAATCATCAATTGATATACTCAAACCTGACGGTCGTTTGGTTGTTGTAACATTTCATTCTTTGGAAGACCGTATCGTAAAACAATTTTTCAAGGAAAAAAGCGGTAATCTTCCATCGCCATCTCGCCACTTGCCTGTAAAAAACAGCGCACCACAAAAGCCTATTTTCAGGCTAATTTCCAAAAAAGCAATAGAACCTTCCGAAAAAGAAATATCAGAAAATACTAGGTCTCGTTCAGCAAAACTTAGATATGGAATAAGACAATATGAAATAAAACAGGAGGGTGCGTAAATGAGAATTGTCAAAATTTCCACCCTTATAGCTGTAAGCTGTGCTTTCATATCAGGAGCTACCCTTTTTTGGGTATCTCAAAAAGTTCAAAAGGCTGAGCGTGACATAGCTCGCCTTGAAAAAGAAAAAAATAGCGAAGAAGAAATGATGCGCGTTTTAAAGGCTGAGTGGGATTATTTAAACCGCCCTGACCGTTTGGAAACATTAGCAAAAGAACATCTAGATTACGGAGCAATCGATAGTGATTATATACTAGATAACGCAAGCCTTCTTCCTAACAAATCCCCCCTATATACGCCTCATTACAAACATTCACAAATCAACTATCCCAAAGAGCAAAAATTAGAAAATATAATAGAAAACTTAACATATGAGGAGGATAAGCAATGACCTCCCCATTTATAAAAAACAGAATAAAAATAGAAGGTGAAAAACAAGAAGCAATAGAACGTGCAAAAGACCGTATATTTGTAATTGGTATAGCATTTATCCTGATTTATACGGCACTTGTGGTAAGGGCCTTTGACCTTACGGTAATGCAAGCCGATTTTAATATTCAAGCAACAGAATATATATCAAAGGGAAAAGAGGAAACATTAAGCCATAGAGCAGATATAGTGGATAGAAACGGCGTCTTGCTTGCGACATCGCTTAAGACATCTTCCCTTTATGCTGATGCTCCGGAAATTATTGACCCTAAAAATACAGCATCTAAGCTTGTTAAGCTCTTTCCTGAATTATCTTACGGTTCTATCTTGCAAAAATTACAATCAAATAGGCGTTTTGTTTGGATAAGAAGAAATCTAACCCCAAAGCAACATTATAAAGTTCTTGAAATAGGTGAACCAGGTTTAAAATTTGTTGAAGAAGACCGCAGAGTTTATCCGCAAGGAAATTTAGCAGCTCATTTTGTTGGATATGGAAATATCGATGGAAAAGGTCTGGCGGGAGTAGAAAGAAGTTTTAATAAATATCTATCAACTTCAAACGAAAATTTACGTCTGACTTTGGATATAAGGCTTCAACATATATTACGTCGTGAAGTTTTAAAAGTTATGGAAGCATTTTCCGCCAAAGCAGGTACAGCAATAATGATGGATGTAAATAACGGAGAAATCTTAGCGGCTGTATCACTACCAGATTTTGACCCTCATAAACCAGGTGATGCAAAACCAGAGCAATTATTTAACAGGGTAACACTTGGTGTGTATGAGCTAGGCTCTACATTCAAAATATTTTCAACAGCAGCAACATTAGAAATGGGAAAGGCAGAGCTTTCCACAAAGCTTGATACAACAAAACCTCTTAAACGTGGTCGTTATACCATAAAAGACTACCACCCAGAAGACCGCCCTCTTACTGTACCAGAAGTATTTATACATTCTTCCAACATAGGCTCAGCACTGATGGGAGAAAGGGTAGGGACTTTAACACTTCGTAATTTTTATTCAGATTTAGGGCTTTTGACTCCTTTGGATTTTGAAATTAACGAAATTGGAACACCAATAATCCCAAGCCCGTGGCGAGATATAAATACATTAACAGCATCATACGGGCATGGTATAGCTGTATCACCCATGCAACTTGTATCGGCAGTATCTTCTATAACAAATGGTGGTTTTGTTGTTCACCCTAACTTGGTTCTTGATAATGATAATGTAAAAAAAGAAAAACCAGATATTAGAGTAATATCATCAGAAACAGCCCATAGAATGCGTCAGCTTCTAAGATTAGTCGTAACAGACGGAACAGGAAAAAACGCAGATGTAAAAGGATATGATGTAGGCGGAAAAACAGGAACAGCAGAAAAACCAGGTAAACATGGATATGATAAAAAACGTCTTATATCTTCATTCATAGGGGTATTTCCTATGGAAAATCCTAAATATGCAGTTTTTGTAATGGTAGATGAACCAAAGCCAAATAAGAAATCTTACGGATATGCTACAGGAGGCTGGGTAGCAGCCCCCGCAGTAGCAAATATCATAAAATCTGCTGCCCCTTTGCTAGGTATAACACCAAAAAATGACGAGAACATAGCCAAATCCCTTAAAAAATACATAAATATAAATGCAAAGGAGGAAAGATGAGTGATAAAATTATATCGCTTCCTCCTGAATTAAATATAACAGGAATAACTTCTGATAGCAGAAAAGTAAAAGCTGGTATGCTCTTCGCTGCTATTAAAGGTTCTGTAACAGATGGTAGAAATTATATAAATGATGCTTTATCAAAGGGGGCAATTGCTATCCTTGCTCCTGAAGCTACGGTTTTACCTGCCGATTCAAAAGCATATCTAATAACTTCTAATAATTGTAGAAAGGCTCTTTCTTCCATTGCAGCCACTTATTATAAATCTCAGCCAGAAAATATAGTTGCTGTAACAGGAACTAATGGAAAAAGCTCAACAGTATTTTTTGCTTCACAAATAGCATCATTAATAGGATTTAATTCCGTGAGTATGGGTACATTAGGAATTCATGGAAAAGAAATATCAAGACAAGGAACAATGACAACTCTTGACCCAGTAGAGCTCCATAAAAATTTAGACATGTTAGCAACAAAAAATATAAATTTTGTAGCAATGGAAGCATCAAGTCACGGTATATCTCAACATCGCCTTGATAATGTAAAATTAAAAGCAGCAGCCTTTACAAATCTAAGCAGAGAGCATTTGGATTATCACGGCTCTATGGAAGAGTATTTTTTAGCAAAATCAAGGCTTTTTAGTGAAATA
>JALTZE010000103.1 GCA_027051315.1 Micavibrio sp. | reverse complement strand
ATCTCGGGAAAAGATATATATGAAATTTACAAAAAAGCTCATATCCCAAATTCACGATTTATTGATATAAATGAAATAGCGGATAAATCCAGCTCCCTTCCCCATATGATGCCTGATTTAAATCTTTTTAACCAAACAATATCCAAACTTGGAATAAAAAACAGCGATACTATTATTGTTTATGACCAAAGCGGTATTGCAATGGCTGCATGCCGAGCGTGGTGGATGTTTAAAAGCTTTGGACATGATAAAATATTTATCCTAAATGGAGGTCTTCCCGAATGGAAAAAGGCAGGATATAAGTTAGAATCAGGACAAAACAAAACTTTTCCAAATACTGATTATAAATCATCTTTTAAAAATAATTACATAGCCAATAAAGAACAAATCCTAAATGAAATAGGAAAATCAATCATTTTTGATGCAAGAAGCAAAGACCGTTTCGCAGGAAAAGTGAAAGAACCACGCGAAGGATTAGTTTCAGGACATATCCCAGAAAGCATAAATATACCATATACAGATTTACTAAACGACAATAAATTAAAAGATACAAATCAGCTAAAAAAGATATTTTCAAAAAGAATCAAAGATAATAAAAAAATTATATGCAGTTGCGGCAGCGGAGTCACAGCCTGCGTTATAGCTCTAGCCATAAAAGAATGCGGCTTTGACAATCAGATAAGCATATATGATGGCTCATGGAGCGAATGGGGACAAGAAACGCTTAATCTACCAATTTCAACAAATTAATAAATATATCAGTGCAATATATTAAGTTTTACTTATATTTTAATTAAGTTACTAAAAATACTTAAAAAATGTAGTTTTTTTTCATTTTTTACTTGATTTATACAAAGAAAAACGTCTATAAAGGAGTTAACACACCCTCTATTACCGCCGTTTGTCCGGAGATTATTTCTCCGGACTTTTTTTATCCATAACAATCACAAACAAAAAAATCAAAGCGCATTATATCGTGCTTATCACTTTCTATAACTATTATCAATTACTGGAGAAATATTTATTACTTAAGAAGATGGTGGGCGGCAAGAGACTCGAACTCCTGACCCTCTCGGTGTAAACGAGATGCTCTACCAACTGAGCTAGCCGCCCTTAAGTCTTAAAAAACCTTAAAGCCTTAAGGTGATGGGATATAATCAAAATTTGAGATAGATTGCAAGCCTAAAAATACTTTTTTTCCAATTTATTTTTATTTATACTCACCCAAAGATAATATAGAACTAAAAAACAAAAAATCCGATTACTAATCTGCAATCGGATTTCTTTATCTAAACTTGATAACAATTACTTGTTAACAGCCTCTTTAAGCTCTTTACCAGCTTTAAATTTAGCATTTTTAGAAGCAGGTATTTGAATAGGCTCTCCAGTTTTTGGATTACGACCAGTAGTCGCTGCACGCTGTGCAACACTAAAAGTACCAAAACCAACTAGACGTACCTCTTCACCTTTTGTAAGGCTAAATTTAACACCAGCGATAAAACCATCAAGTGCCTGAGCAGCTTTGTTTTTTGGAAGTTCAGCTTGAGAAGCTATAAAATCAATAAGTTCTTGTTTGTTCACGGGAAGCCCCCTTTGTGTGTAAGTTAAAACAATTTTATCAAAAAAACCACATATCCCTTTATCGATAAGGCATAGGACAGTTTTTTAGAGTAAAACAATTGTTATACCATTTTTTAGAAAAATCAATGACGAATTACACCTTTTTCCTTGTTTTCTGTGGATTTTGGCAATATTTCCTCAATTCCTTTTCCAGAATCTTCTAAAATTGGCTCTGGCATCATTATAAGAGCATGAGAAAGCACTTCCTCAATTCTTGAAACAGGAACTATTTCAAGGTCTTTTTTGACATTATTAGGAACATCTGCAAGGTCTTTTTCATTTTCTTTTGGTATCAATACTTTGTTAATTCCACCTCTATGAGCAGCCAAAAGCTTCTCTTTCAACCCTCCGATAGCAGTAACATAACCACGAAGATTTATCTCCCCTGTCATTGCAATATCACGCCTTACAGGAATATCAGTCAAGGATGAAACAATAGAAGTAACCATAGCAGCACCAGCAGAAGGTCCATCTTTAGGAGTAGCCCCCTCTGGCACATGAACATGTATTCCTTTTTCTTTAAGCTCACTATAATTTATCCCAAGCTCACTTGCTCTGGATTTTATAAGCATCTCTGCAACAATAATTGATTCTTTCATAACATCTTTAAGATTCCCAGTAGTTGAAACTTTTCCATCTTTACCAGGTATAACAACAGACTCAATAGATAAAAGGTCGCCTCCAACTTCGGTATAGGCAAGCCCATTAACAACACCTACTTTATCTTCTTCTTCTATCATTCCAAATCTATATTTACGCACTCCTGCATATTTTCCAAGAACTGACGGAGTAACCCTGACTTGCTTTTTACTATTCATCAAAATTTCTTTGATAGCTTTTCTACAAATATTTGCTATCTCACGTTCAAGATTACGAACACCTGCTTCACGCGTATAATAACGTATCAAATCACGAATAGCCGAATCAGATATATAAAATTCATCTTCCTTCAGCCCTGCCGCCTCTTTTTGTTTAGCCAGCAAATGACTTTTAACAATTTCCAGCTTTTCATCTTCCGTATATCCAGAAATTCTTATAATCTCCATACGGTCAAGAAGAGGACGAGGCATATTAAGAGAATTAGCAGTACAAATAAACATTACATCAGAAAGGTCATAATCCATCTCCATATAATGGTCATTAAAAGTAGAATTTTGCTCAGGGTCAAGAACCTCTAGCAAAGCAGAAGAAGGGTCCCCCCTCCAATCAGAACCAAGCTTATCAATTTCATCAAGCAAGAATAAAGGATTCGTAGTTTTAGCCTTTTTCATGCCTTGTATAATCTTTCCAGGCAAAGCACCTATATAAGTCCTTCTATGTCCTCTTATTTCGCTTTCATCACGAACCCCGCCCAAAGACATACGAACAAAATTACGATTCGTTGCCTCCGCAATAGAATGAGCCAAAGAAGTTTTACCAACACCAGGAGGACCAACCAAACATAAAATAGGTCCTTTGACTTTATCAGTTCTTCTTTGAACTGCCAAATATTCAACTATCCTTTCTTTGACCTTTTCAAGCCCGTAATGGTCTTTATCAAGGATTGTTTGTGAAACTTTTATATCTTTTCTAACTTTTGTTTTTTCTTCCCACGGTATCCCCAATATCCAATCAAGATAATTCCTAACAACTGTGGCTTCTGCAGACATTGGGCTCATCTGCTTTAATTTTTTAAGCTCGGCAACAGCCTTTTCTTTTGCTTCTTTAGAAAGCTTAATTTCTGAAATTTTCTTTTCTAGCTCACCAAGTTCACCGCCATTTTCATCACCTTCCCCAAGCTCTTTCTGGATAGCTTTCATTTGCTCATTAAGATAATATTCCCTTTGAGTTTTCTCCATTTGGCGTTTTACGCGTCCTCTGATACGTTTTTCCACCTGTAAAACACCAATCTCCCCCTCCATAAAGGAATATATTCTTTCAAGCCGTTCATTTGTATCCGCTATTTCTAATATTTCCTGTTTTTCAGCAAGCTTAAGAGTAAGGTGAGAAGCAATGCTATCAGCAATTTTAGAAGGGTTAGTAATTTGACCTACAGAAACAATAACTTCTGGAGGAATCTTTTTATTTAACTTCACATATTGTTCAAACTGAGCAATCACAGCACGCATAAGCGCATGCAATTCTTCATCATCTTCTTTTTCTTTCTTATCAAGAATTTCAGTAACTGAGGCTTCTAAGAACTCTATTTCTTCCCCAAATTTTGAAACTTTAACTCTTTTTCCACCCTCTACTAGGACTTTTACAGTTCCATCTGGTAATTTAAGAAGCTGTAAAACTGTTCCAACAACTCCAACATCATATAAATCTTCCCCTTTAGGGTCATCATCAGCAGGCGTTCTTTGTGTCAAAAGAAGAACCCGCTTATCATTTTTCATGGCTTTGTCCAATGCCACAATGGATTTATCACGCCCAACGAATAAAGGAACAATCATATGCGGAAAAACCACAATATCACGCAAAGGAAGCACAGGATAAAAAACCGTAGAAGATTCAGTATTTGACATTAAAAGCTCCAAAAAATTAAAACCACCAATAAAATATATTTGGAGGTATTTTGAAAAAAATCAAGTTAATCCGTTATTTTTAACACATAAAGATACACAAACAAACATTATATCATA
>JALTZE010000102.1 GCA_027051315.1 Micavibrio sp. | reverse complement strand
CTTTTATTCTAGAACCTTTAAACCGCCTTTTGATAAATGCCCCTAAAAAAGGATTAAAAATATTAGATAAATTTGTCTATTGTTCCCAAATACCAACATCAAGAGAACAAGTAAATATGATAGGCGCAGGAATAACAAAAATATCAATATCAAATCCTAAAAAAGCACGGGACAGCTACGCCTTTGAAGCAATGGCTTTATTAAAAGAAAAAAACATAGTTCATTATGAGATTTTATAGCCAATCCCAAAGATAATAGCATTATTTTGCAGGAGGAAAAAAGATAAAATATATTTATTTGAAGAATGGTTTATGTCAAAATATAATGAGTAATGAAAATAAATATAGTTTACTTTTTAGCCCCTGTTCTTCTAATATAGCTATATTTCCAAAATCAATCTTTGAGGGTCTTCTAAACTTTCCTTAACCCTTACAAGGAAACTCACAGCCTCACGCCCATCAATAATCCTATGGTCATATGACAAAGCCAAATACATCATTGGACGCGCAACAATTGAACCATCTTCCATAACTTTCGGACGTTGTTCAATCTTATGCATACCCAAAATTCCTGATTGCGGAGTATTTAAAATCGGAGTAGAAAGAAGAGAACCAAACACTCCACCATTAGTAATAGTGAATGTTCCTCCCATCATTTCGTCCATACTAAGCGCCCCATCTCTAGCTCTTTTCCCCATATCCATAATTGCGCTTTCAATTTCTGCCAAAGATTTTTGGTCTGCATCACGGACAATAGGAACAACAAGCCCCTGTGGAGTAGATACAGCAACACCTATATCATAATAATTTTTATAAATAATCGAATCCCCTGAAATCTCTGCATTAACAGCAGGGAATTCTTTTAATGCCTCAATCACAGCTCTAGTAAAAAAGGACATAAACCCTAGTTTTACACCATGTTTCTTCTCAAATTTCTCTTTATATTTTGAACGAAGCTCCATAACAGCAGTCATATCAACTTCATTAAAAGTAGTAAGCATAGCAGCAGTATTTTGCGCCTCTTTTAATCTTTCTGCAATTTTCTGACGCAATCTTGTCATACGTACTTTTTCTTCCCTCTCCCCAGCTTCACGTGCTGGACGAACAGGAATATTAGGAACATTATGCATAGAAACAGCTTCAACAGGACTAGCCTCCGCCAATTTACCTGCATTTTCAATAAAATTAAGTACATCTTCTTTTAATAAACGCCCCCCTTTGCCAGTAGCAGGTATTTTTGCAGGGTCAAGATTATGGTCATCAACCAACTTACGAACAGCAGGAGAAAGCTTCAAATCACCATCTTCAGATGATTTAACATCTTCTTTTATTTCTTCTTTATTAGCTTTTACCTCCTTTACTTCCTTTTTATCAGATGCAGAAACGGCAACACCACTTCCCTCACCTATTTTCCCTAAAACTGCTCCTACCTCAACATTTTCACCTTCTTGAACAGAAATCTTTGTAATCACTCCATCTTCTGGCGCATTAACTTCCAAAGTAACCTTATCTGTTTCAAGCTCTACAATAGGCTCATCTGCCTTAACAGATTCCCCTTCCTTTTTAAGCCACTGTGCAACCGTAGCTTCTGAAACCGACTCACCTAATGCTGGAACTACTATCTCTGACATGAAATTTTCCTGATTTTTTTTTAGTTAATAATATAAAACAATTCTAACTTAAACACTAACAGCGTCAAGCTGGTTTTCACTCATTTACATTTAAAGCCTCATCTATTAGCCTCATTTGCTGTAATATATGGCGTTTTGCCACTCCCGTAGCAGTCGCGGCCGATGCTTCCCTACCTACATATGAAGGACGTTTACATTTATGATTCATACTAATTAGAACAGCTTCTAATTTTCTATCAACAAAATTCCAACCACCTTGATTCTCTGGCTCTTCTTGGCACCATATAATCTCCAAAGCTGACGAATATTTAGCAAGCTCTTCTATCAAAGAGTTAACAGGGAAAGGGTAAAGCTGTTCAAGCCTAATAATTGCTACATTATCAATTTCACGTTTTCTTCTTTCTTCCAATAAATCGTAATAAACTTTTCCTGCACAAATAATAACTTTCTTCACTTTGCCAGTAGAAACAAGCATATTTTCATCATCATCAGGCAAAACCCTTCTAAAATGAGAACCATTAACAAAATCTTCCATTTTTGATACGCATAATTTATGCCTTAATAATGATTTAGGCGTCATTATAACTAATGGTTTCCTAAAATCTCTACACATCTGGCGACGCAAAGCATGAAAATAATTTGCTGGTGTAGTAAGATTACAAACTTGCCAATTATCATCACCACAAAGCTGTAAGAATCTTTCTAATCTAGCAGATGAATGTTCAGGTCCTTGCCCCTCATAACCGTGTGGCAACAATAACACAAGACCAGACATACGAAGCCATTTAGTTTCACCAGAAGAAATAAATTGGTCTATTACAACTTGCGCGCAGTTAGCAAAATCTCCAAATTGAGCCTCCCAAAGTACTAAATTATTAGGATTAGCCATAGAATAACCATACTCAAATCCCAAAACAGCAGCTTCTGATAAAGGAGCATCATGTATTTCCACCATTGGCTGATTATCTTTTATATTCTGCAAAGGAATATATTTTTCTTCTGTAACTTGGTCATACATAATTGCATGACGTTGTGAAAAAGTTCCACGCCCAACATCTTGCCCTGAAAGCCTTACCGCAAAATCATCATTAATCAAAGAACCAAAAGCCAAAGCCTCTGCCGTTGACCAGTCAAATTTTTCTCCCTTATCAAACATTTCTTTTTTATTTTGAAGAATCCTTACAAGCTTTCTATTTGCGTTAAATCCTTCAGGAATTGTTGTAAGCACCTCCCCTATTTTTTTCATATCAGATTTGGATATAGCCGTTTTTCCTCTTCTATTTTCCCCATGCGCAACGGTTAGTCCTTCCCACGCTCCCTCAAGAAAATCGGCTTTACTAGGCTTATAGCTTTTTGAAGCTTCAAATGCTTTTTCTAAATAATCATTAAATTCTTTAATAATTTCTTTTGATTCTTCTTCCGTTATAACCTTTTCTGTTATAAGTTTTTTTGCATATATTTCTCTTGTAGATGGATGTCCTTTAATTTTTTTATACATCAAAGGCTGGGTAAAAGCGGGCTCATCACCCTCATTATGCCCATAACGCCTATAACAAAACATATCAATTACAACATCTTTTTTAAATTTTTGTCTAAATTCAGTTGCTATCCTCGCGACATGAACAACTGACTCGGGGTCATCGCCATTAACATGAAATATAGGGGCAGATAACATCTTAGCAACATCAGTACAATAAGGTCCCGAACGCCCATATTTAGGCATAGTGGTAAACCCTATCTGATTATTGATAACAATATGAACACAACCACCTACACGGTAACCAGGTAGTTCAGAAATCATTAACGTTTCTGCTACAATTCCTTGCCCTGCAAATGCTGCATCACCATGCAACAACATAGGCATAACTTCCGTAGCTTCCTTATCTTTTCTTAAAACCTGTTTTGCTCTTACCTTACCAATAACGACAGGATTAACCGCCTCTAAATGAGAGGGGTTAGCAGTCAAAGATAAATGAATAACATTACCATCAAAATTTCTATCCGAAGAAGTACCAAGATGGTATTTAACATCTCCTGACCCTAAAACATTATCAGGATTTGAAGGCATGCCCTGAAATTCTGAAAAAACAGCAGAAAAAGGCTTACCCATAACGTTAGTAAGAACGTTAAGCCTTCCTCTATGAGCCATACCCAAAACAATTTCCTTAAGCCCTAATTGCCCACCACGCTTCATAATTTGTTCAATTGCTGGTATTAACGCTTCCCCTCCATCAAGACCAAATCTTTTTGTACCAGTCCATTTTTTATGCAAGAACTTTTCAAATTCTTCCGCCGCAGTAAGTCTTTGTAAAATAGCTCTCTTACCATTAACAGTAAAATCAGTTTGATTTCTTGGGGCTTCTATACGTTTTTGCAACCATGTTCTTTCTTCTGGGTCATGTAAATGATTAAATTGAACACCAATATTGCCACAATATATTTCTTTCAAAGCTTCAACAATATCTTTTAAAGTCGCAACTTCCATACCCAGTACACCACCTATATATATGGGAGTCTCATAATCAGAATCAGTAAAACCAAAATGTTTAGGGTCAAGCTCTGGATGATATTCTTTTTCCTTCAAATTTAAAGGGTCAAGATTTGCAATCAATGTTC
>JALTZE010000101.1 GCA_027051315.1 Micavibrio sp. | reverse complement strand
CCTTAATATGACTACTAAACGACTTCACATTGTTTGGGATAAATCTGAAACCGATATTAATTCTATAATAAAAGAAGTAACAAAAATTGGATATAAACTAGGTCCATATAATCCAGATTTAATAGAAACTGAAAATAAGAAATATGAAAAAAAGCTTTTGCTTTCAATGGCGGTTGCGGGATTTGCTTGTGCCAATATCATGCTTTTATCTATTTCCGTATGGTCTGGAACTGATATGGGTGAAAATACTAAAAAGATGATGCATTTAGTATCATCATTGATTGCTTTGCCTGCTGTTGCGTATTCAGGTTCAATATTTTTCAAAAGTGCGATAAATTCTATCAAAAATAAAAGCTATAATATGGATATTCCAATATCTTTGGCTGTCATAATGACTACTATAATAAGTGTAGTAAATAGTATCAATAATAATGATGAGGTATATTTTGAATCTGTAACTATGTTGTTATTTTTCTTGTTAATTGGGCGTTATTTGGAGCACATGACCCGAAAACGCGCCAATATAAGTGCAGAAAACCTTTTGATGTTAAGCAATAAAACATCACTAAAAATGAATGAAAAAACAGGAAAAATAGATGCTATCCCTGTAAATAAAATAAATAAAGATGATATATTGGTGATAGCATCAGGTGAGACTATACCAGCAGATTCTGTTATAACCGCCCCTTCCAAAATTGCACAAATAGATAAATCAGTAATATCTGGTGAGTCAATTATTTGTAATATTTATCAAGATGAAGTGATAGCTTCTGGTTCAATTAATTGTGGAAGCCCTATAAATGTTAAAGTAGTAAGAAATGCTTCGGATTCAACGCTTGCTCAGATAGCTTCACTTATAGATAATCAGAAAAAATCATCAAATAAATATATATTAATGTCAGAAAAGCTTGCTCAGCTATATATACCAATGGTGCATATATTGGCATTTTTAACTTTTTTTACATGGTTTTTGATGGGGGATTGGTATGCTGGTATGATTAATGCTGCTGCTGTTTTGATAGTAACTTGCCCCTGTGCTTTGGCTCTTGCTGTGCCAGTTGTGCATACTTTATGTACTTCAAAATTATTAAAAAAATCTATTTTATTAAAAAATCCAGACGCACTTGATAAATTAAAAGATGCTACGGATATTATATTTGATAAAACGGGAACTCTTACAACAGGAAAGCTTTCTATAAAAAATAAAATAAATGAAGAAGAATTATCAATTGCTTCTACTATTGCTTCATACAGCAATCACCCAATAGCAAAAGCACTTAAATATAATGCAAAAACAACTTACAAAATAAAGAATATAGAGGAAGTTGCTGGTAAAGGATTAACTGCAGAAATAGGAAAATATTGTTATAAATTAGGCTCAGCAGAATTTTGTGATATTCCTTTAGAAGATACTGTTGCTACTTCTACATATTTAAAAAATGAAATGACGGGAAAAATTACAAAAATAGAATTGGAAGATACTATTAGAGAAGATGCTGCTACAGTAATTGAAAGTCTTAAAATTACTCCGCATATAGTTTCTGGTGATAATAAGAATTCTGTTGCTAATACTGCTAACATATTAAATATAAAAGATTATCACTATGAAAAAAGCCCAGAAGAAAAATTGGCTTATATTCAGAAATTAAAATCAGAAAAACATATATGTATTATGGCAGGTGATGGGATAAATGATGCCCCTACTTTAAAAGCAGCTGATGTAGCGATAAGCTTTTCAAACTCTCATGCAATAACTCAAAATTCTTCTGATATTATAATTAATAATGATAAATTGTCATCTATAACAGAGTGTATAAAATTATCTAAAAAAGCAAACTCTATAATAAAGCAAAATGTGACTATATCTATAATATATAATATATTATCCATACCGATGGCAGTTATGGGCTTTATTTCACCTTTACTAGCGGCGCTTTTAATGTCAATATCTTCCATAACTGTGATAATAAATTCTATGAGGATTTTGAAATAATGGAAGTTCTTATCTATCTAATACCAATAGCAATATTTCTAGGAATATTAGGCTTGTGTGCTTTTATATGGGCTATTAAAAGTAAACAATTCGAAGATTTAGATGGGGCAGCAAATAGGATTTTATTTGATGATGATTAATTAAGTAGCTAATGGAAAAGCTGATAGTAAAAATGGAGAAATAATGGATGGGTTGCATAAAAGCTGAGGTGGGAAAGGTAAATTGCAAAGAATGTGAGTTAAAAGATGATACTATATGTGGTGTTTTTAAAGAATATGAACTCGACCTCCTTAATCAATTCATAGAAAAAATCCCTGTAAAAAAAGGAAGTAAATTATTCAAAGAAGGTGATAAAGCTGATTTTGCATATATAATTTCAGAAGGTGCTTTTATGAAATATAAAGTACATAATGATGGAAGAAGGCAGATTATGGCTTTTACAATGCCTGGTTCAATAGTTGGTATAAGTCCTTTTGAAGAGTATAAATATTCTTTGCAAGCTTTGTTAGATGGATATGTATGCAAAATAAAAAATAGTGGAGTAGAAATATTATCTGAACAAAATATGGAGTTACAAAAGAAAATAAACGAATTTTTAAGCTATGAGCTTGATAAAACTCAAGACCATATGTTTGTATTGGGGCGCAGTAACGCAGTTGAAAAAATATCACTATTTTTATGCAATATATATGATTATCAGAATGAATATTTTGGAAAAAGGGTGAATAATGATATTTTATTTATACCTATAAGAAGAGTTGATATAGCAGATTATCTGGGGCTTACGACGGAAAGCGTTAGCAGAGTATTTGCAGATTTTAAAAAACAAAAAATTATTGATATAGTTGATAGAAGCCATACAAGAATTTTGAATATTGATAAGCTAAGGGCTATAACTGCTTGCTATAGCTAATCTAATTGTGTATTAATTTTCCTTTATAATTACCAATAAATCATGGAGGGATAGTGTGTCGCAGTTACCACAGCTTGATAAAGATTATAACCATAAAGATGTTGAAGAAAATTGTAAAAATTTATGGGACGATAGTGGTATATACAAATATGATGCTAATTCGACCAAAGAAACTTTTTCAATAGATACCCCTCCCCCTTATGTATCTGCTGCTCATCTTCATGTTGGGCATGCAATGTCATATTCACAAGCAGAATTTATAATCAGATATCAAAGAATGAAAGGTAAAAATATATTTTATCCTATGGGCTTTGATGATAATGGATTACCAACAGAAAGATATGTTGAACAAACTTATAAAATAAATAAGAAAAAAACCACCAGAAAAGAATTTAGAAAATTATGTTTAGAAGAAACATCAAAAGGTGCAAAAACATATGAAGAATTGTGGAAGTCTCTAGGTTTATCGGTTGATTGGTCGTTAAGATATTCAACAATTGATGAACATTGTCAAAAAATCGCGCAAAAAAGCTTTATAGACCTTTTTGAGAAAGGTCTTATATATAGGTCAGATGAACCAGTTCTTTGGGATACTCATTTTGAGACAGCTTTGGCTCAAGCTGATTTGGATACTATTAGTAGAAAAGGTAAACTTTATGATATAAAATTTAGCTCTAAGGAAGGTGAACCTTTAATAATATCCACGACAAGACCAGAGCTTATTCCTGCTTGTGTGGCTCTATATTGCAATCCTAATGACCCGAGATATAAAAATATAATAGGTAAAAAGGCAATAGTTCCACTATTTAATCATGAAGTACCTATAAAAACTTCCGAAGATGTTGAGCTTGAATTTGGTACAGGCTTGATGATGGTTTGTACATTTGGTGATGGTGAAGATGTTAAAAAGTGGAAAGAAGATAAATTAGATACAAGATTGGTTATAACCAAAGATGGAAGAATGAATGAGCTTGCAGGTAAATATGAAGGTACTCCCTTGATAGAAGCAAGAAGTCATATAGTAAAAGATTTAAAAGCAGAAGATTTAATAATTGGTGAGAAAACAGTTAACCAGAATGTATCTGTTGCTGAGCGTTCTGGTACTCCTGTTGAGTTTATGATGGCTCCTCACTGGTTCATAGATGTTATGGGAGCAAAAGAAAAACTTCTTAAACGAGCGGAAGAGCTTAACTGGTATCCAGAATATATGAAAGTTCGTTTGGAAGATTGGATAAATGGTTTAAAATATAACTGGAATATAACAAGACAGCGTTTTTATGGTGTTCCCTTTCCTGTTTGGTATGATAAAGATGGTAACCCTGTAATTGCAAAAGAAGAGCATTTACCAGTTGACCCAGCAGAGGAAAAATATAAAGGCAATGATTATAATCCTGATGAATTAATAGGTGATT
>JALTZE010000100.1 GCA_027051315.1 Micavibrio sp. | reverse complement strand
TGTTAGAACATAACTGACATGCTAATCATGCTAATTATGTCGAAATTGCTAAATATATTTTTAAGGATAAAACATGTTTTTCAATAAAAAAAATCACATACTTATCACAACTGCCTCTATATTGTTACTAACCATTACAGGCTGTAGCAATGTAAAGTCAGAAGCAAAATATCCAACAGGAGAAGATAGAGATTTCTCCCAAGACATCTATACCGAAGCACCAGGTATTTTTGGTAAAGACGGTCTTAGAATACTAGGAAACAAGAAAAAATCAGATTCTGAAACTGGTATAGGTATAAATAGCTATCTCTGGAGAGCTTCCCTTGATACAATCTCGTTCATGCCTTTGGCAAGTGCTGACCCTTTCGGTGGAACAATACTTACCGATTGGTATTCAACTCCAGAAAATCCAAATGAACGCTCGAAAGTAAATATCTTTATACTTGATAAACAGCTACGTGCAGATGGCGTAAAGGTAAAAATATTTAGACAAGAATATAAAAATGGTCGCTGGATAGATAAAAAAGTTTCCCCTCAAACAAATATAAAACTCGAAGATACAATACTTACACGTGCCAGACAATTAAGAGCAGATAAAACATTCGGGAAATAAAAGAGAAAAAGATGGAAAGATATAATATAAAATTATCAGAAAAAAAATGGCGAGAGAAATGGGACAAAAACAAAAGCTTCGAAGTCAATGAAAAATCTGACAAGCAAAAATATTATGTATTAGAAATGTTCCCGTATCCCTCTGGTCGTATCCACATGGGGCATCTTAGAAATTATTCACTAGGTGATGTTGTCGCAAGATATTATAATGCAAAAGGATATAACGTAATCCACCCGATGGGTTGGGATGCTTTTGGGCTTCCTGCTGAAAATGCGGCTATTGATAATAATGAACACCCCGCAAAATGGACAAAAGCAAATATAAAATCCATGAAAGAACAGCTAAAAATGATGGGGCTGTCAATTGATTGGACAAGGGAAGTAACAACTTGTGAGCCTGAATATTACCGCCACGAACAAAAAATATTTCTCGATTTCCTTAAAAATAAAATAGCATACAGAAAAGAATCCATAGTTAACTGGGACCCTATTGAAAACACTGTTTTAGCAAATGAACAAGTAATAGATGGCAAAGGGTGGCGGTCAGGCGCACCCGTAGAAAGAAGAAAACTTAACCAATGGTTTCTAAAAATAACAGATTTTGCAGATGAGCTTTTAGAAGGACTAAACAGTCTAGAGCGTTGGCCTGAAAAAGTAAAAACTATGCAAAATAACTGGATTGGTAAATCACAAGGATTACAATTCAAATTTGATATAGTAAATTCTGATAAAGAAATAGAAGTATATACAACCAGACCTGATACCATTTTTGGAGCTTCTTTCATTGCTCTGGCATCAGACCACCCAATGGCAAAAAGGCTCGCAGGGGATAAAAATGGTTATGATGATTTTATCAAAGAATGTCAATCTATTGGCACATCTGAAACAGCAATCGAACAAGCAGAAAAACTAGGTTTTGACACAGGGTACAAAGTAAAACATCCTTTTCTTGATAATGTTGAATTACCCGTTTATTTAGCAAATTTCATTTTAATGGATTATGGAACAGGAGCAATATTTGGTTGCCCAGCCCATGACCAACGCGACCTTGATTTTGCTAGAAAATATAATTTATCGGTAATCCCAGTCATTGCACCAGAAGACAAGAAAGATTTTGAAATAGAAGATGAAGCATATACAGGAGAAGGAAAACTTATTAATTCAGAATTTCTTAATGGAATGTCTATAAAGCAAGCAAAACAAGAAATAATAAAAAGAATAGAAGAAAAAAATAAAGGATTTGGTACAACCCAGTATCGCCTTAGAGATTGGGGAGTTTCAAGACAAAGATATTGGGGCTGTCCAATACCAATAATATATTGTGATGATTGTGGTACAGTTCCTGTCCCCGAAGAAAATCTTCCTGTAACTTTACCCGAAGATATAACTTTCGATAAAGCAGGAAACCCGCTAGATAACCACCCAACGTGGAAATATACAAAATGCCCCTCTTGCGGTAAGGACGCTACACGCGAAACAGATACATTTGATACATTCTTTGAATCAAGCTGGTATTTTGCTCGTTACTGCGACGCCCATAACGAAACAAAAGCATTTTCCAAAGAAAAGGCTGAATATTGGCTTCCCGTAGACCAATATATAGGAGGAGTAGAACACGCAGTTTTACATCTTTTATATTCCAGATTCTTTACTCGTGCTCTATCAAAATGTGGTTATACCGATATAAAAGAACCTTTCACAGGTCTTTATACTCAAGGCATGGTTAATCACATAACTTATAAAGACAAAAACGGTAAATGGGTATTTCCCTATGATGTAATAGAAACAGAAAATGGACAGCTTATCCATAATAAAACAAAACTCCCCGTAACAAAGGGAAGAGTTGAAAAAATGTCCAAATCAAAAAAGAACGTTGTTGACCCGCAAAATGTCCTTGATACATATGGGGCAGATGCAGCAAGATTATTTATCCTTTCTGACTCACCACCAGATAGAGACCTAGAATGGACAGAAAGCGGGCTTGAAGGAGCATGGAGATACATAAACCGTATCTATAAAATAATAAACGACAATATCAATAATATAGTTGATATAAACACACAAAAACCTGAAAAGTTCTCTGATAAAGCCTTGTCACTAAGAAAAACAAGCCATTTAACAGCTTATGAAATGGCAAATGATATAGAATCATTCCATATGAACAAAGCAGTAGCAAGAATAAGAGAATTTTCAAATAAAATATCCTCTTTTAAGACAAAAACAAAAGATGAAAAATGGGCATTAAGAGAAGCCTTAGAATATTTCGTAATATGTATAAACCCTCTTATCCCTCATATCGCAGAAGAACTTTGGAGCAAACTTGGGCATGATAAAATGCTAACTCAAACATCTTGGCCTGCTTCAGATAAATCATTGATGGAAGAAAATACCATTACCATAGCCGTACAAATTAATGGTAAAGTCAAGACAACCATAACTCTTGCCAAAGATGCAGATAAGGAAACAGCTGAAAAAACAGCGTTAAACGAAGAAAAAATTGCAAAAGCACTAATAGGCAAAGAAATTAAAAAAATTATTGTTGTTCCAGGTAGGATTGTAAATATCGTTGCTTGTTGATATAGCTAATTCATATAAAATAATCTACAGGCAACATAAATGAGCAAAAATATGAAATTTTTATTATCTATATCAATATTACTTCTTTCTGCTTGTGGCTTTACTCCTATGTACGGTACTGTAAGCTCCAACACCCCTATAAAAACACAAGAATTACTTAATCAAGTTGATATAGCTCTCATACCAGACAGAGAAGGACAATATCTCAGAAATATACTTATCGATAATTTTTATACAGCTAAAAACAGAGATTATCTTTACACACTCCATACAGAGAAAATAAAAGAAAAGAAAATAAATCTTGATATAACAAAAAATGCCGATGCAACTAGGTCACAGCTTAGACTAGAAACAAAAATTACATTAACCAGTAATATTACAGGTGAAATATTGTTAAGCAAAAAAATAAAAGCAACAACTAGCTACAATATACTTTCCAGCCAATTTACAACAAAAATATCAGAAGAAAACGCCAGAAATAATGCTCTAAATGACCTTGCTCGACAAATAAAAACCAGAATATCACTGTTTCTAAGAAAATAGCTATGACAACTTATACACTAAACAATAATAATCGTTATTTTATTACACTTGCGGAGCAAAAAAGATGAAAATAGCCCCAAGACAAATAGAAAATTTCTTAAAATCTCCAACCCCAGAGGCAAGAGCAATATTGATATATGGTCCAAATAACGGTCTTGTAAAAGAACGCTCAAACATACTTGCAAAAACTGTGGTACAAGATTTAAACGACCCGTTTAATGTCTGTGTAATAGAACAATCAACACTGATAGAAGACCCAACAAAACTAGATAGCGAAGCAAATTCTTTTTCCATGATGGGAGGAAACAGATTAATCAAAATCACAGAAGCTTCAGATAAAACAACTCCATATCTTAAACAATATCTAGAAAATCCATCAAAAGATAATTTAGTAATTATAGAATCAGACAACCTTCCTCCTAAATCATCGCTAAGAAAACTATGCGAAACATCACCAAATGCAGCCGCATTACCATGCTACGAAGAAGATATAAGGAATATCTCCGAGCTAATTAGGGAAATTTTATCAAAAGAAAATATGCAAGCATCACCAGACGCCATAAATTTCTTATCCATAAATCTAACAAAAAATAGACAGCAAATA
>JALTZE010000099.1 GCA_027051315.1 Micavibrio sp. | reverse complement strand
CCTAAAGTTGATGATTACAAGTGGGAAACTGTAATAAATAATTCAAAAATATTTGATTTGCTTCGATAAAATCAATCATATATTTGTGTTTTGACCTCATTAACTATATAATAATAATCTTAAGAAGAAGAATATTTTGAAAACATTTTCACCACTTGTATATATACATT
Organism: Micavibrio sp.; assembly: GCA_027051315.1. GTDB lineage: Bacteria > Pseudomonadota > Alphaproteobacteria > Micavibrionales > Micavibrionaceae > JALTZE01. The sequence goes on along the minus strand of JALTZE010000099.1, from coordinate 4,169 downwards.
CTTTTTGAAGGGTACTATTATTTCGGGCATATCTTTTAAATCTACCCATTTCCAATCTTGAAATTCTATTTCATCGTGCTCATCTAGCTTTATTTCGCTATCATCTCCTTTGAAGCGTGCCGCCACCCAATATTGTTCCTGTCCTTTATATTTATTTTTATAATATTCAATATTTGTATTATTTGGCCATTCATAACGAATTACTGATTTAGAAATATCAAGAATTTCAACATTATCCGTTCCTATTTCTTCTTTTAGCTCACGTATTGCTGCTTGTTTTACATTTTCATTATCATCTATACCACCTTGGGGCATTTGCCATGCTCCATTGATATCTTTCCTCTCTGCTGCAAATACTTTACCGTCTTTATTAAATAATGCTATGCCTACGCATTTTCTATAGGGGAGGCTGTTGTTATTAGTAGGGATTATCTTGTTGTTTGTTTTGTTTGTCATTGCTAGTTACTCTTTGTTTTATTACTTGAGAAAGAGGGACTATTTTAATGCCTTTTTCCTCAAGCTTTGTTTCCCATTCTTTTATCTTTTTTATTGTAATAGGATAACCCTTAAAAATTCCTATAGAATTTCCTTTTTTTTCGGCCATTCTCTCCAGCTCGTAAAAAGCATTATCAATTTTTTCAAGTGATTGAGAAGCATCTATATGAATATCAGCATATCCATATATCATTTTTTTATCTATTTCAGCCATTTTTTCTAATAAAGTTCCATATTTCTTTTTACGAGAAAATATGGCTATTCCTCTTTCTTTTAGAAATTTAGAAGTGATTCTGCTTTCTTCTTTGTTAAGAAAAAAACTAGCATCGCCAGTAAAAACCACCCCCGCATAATATGGAAAAGTTGATAATATCTTTTGGAGGTTGCTTTTATTTTCCGATATTGAATTACTAAGAAGAAGAGCAATTCCACCTACATCTTTATCAGGGTAATCAAAAGAATCTACGGGCAAATCCATCCATAATTCACGATTTGTATCATGGATTTTTATTGCTTTTTCTTCAGCATTATCGACATTAGGCGATAAAAGAAAGGTTATATTATTGCTCAGATTATCTATTATTTCCTTATCTTTTTTTTCGGAAAGTCCGTATTCTTCGTATATCAGGCTGATTTTAGGTGCATTATTATCAATTGAAACATGTTTTGACATCACTTCGAATATATTTTTCTTACCATGCTTTTTAATTGGTACTGGCGTATATTTACCATATTCTGTTTGCTCATATAGGTAATCTGTATTTTCTATCTTTTGTTGTTTTATGTCAGAAATATTTTCATCAGAAATAATATCTATTTTCTCAGCTTTCTCCATATCTATATTTGGAATAGCCAGAGGAGGGACATCTAAAGCTGCTGGTATAGGAGTTTCAATCTTAGTAAGTTTTTCTTCTGTTTCTTCTAATTTTATTTCATCTTCTTTTGGATTTTCCTCCAAATCTATAGTTTGTACATCTGTTATTAGAGTAGGGGGAGAAGCAGAAATGACTTTACTAGGAGTAAAAATTTCTATTTCTACCACCTTACTATCTATATTTTTTTTAATTTCCTCAAGCGTAGAAGTTTTATTTAGCTCAAGCCAAATTAAAAGCAAAATAAATATAAAAACGACGCCCGCCATAGCCCTACCAAAGGCGCGTATGAACGGGGTAAAATCGTCGCTTTTATATCGTTCTAATAGCATTTTCTTTATCGTTTAATCATTTTACTGATTCGCCACTATTATATAATGACAATCCACGAATAAGGTCGATAGCACGAAGAAGTTGGTAATCTTTTTCAAGTTTTTCCATCTTTTCACGTTCTTTCTTCTCTTCCTTAGTTTCTTTTTTGTCATCTTTGAACATATTTTTCTTATTATTATCCAAAGCACCTCTTAAATCTGATTCTCTGGTACGACCAGATACATCAATATGTTCTATCTTTACAGGTTCAACGACTATATCAGGCTCAATCCCTTTTGCCTGAATTGAGCGTCCAGAAGGTGTATAATATCTGGCAGTAGTAAGACGTATTGCACCATTACCAGGAACAGGAATAATGGTTTGCACTGAACCTTTACCAAAGGTTTTTGTACCCATTATAATAGCTCTTCTATGGTCTTGTAATGCACCTGCCACGATTTCAGAGGCTGATGCAGAACCACCATTTACCAATACAACCAAAGGTAAACCATTTGTAAGGTCGCCTTTAGTAGCGTTATCGCGTCTGGTATCTTTTTTGTTTCTACCTCTTGTTGATACTATTTCCCCCTTATCAAGAAAGGCATCTGACACTTTTATTGCTTGTGTTAAAAGCCCACCAGGATTATTCCTCAGGTCAATAACATATCCTTTTATATCTTCTTTAGCTGTTTCATTGATTTTCTTAATAGACTTTTTAAGATTAGAATAGGTATTTTGGTTAAATTGTGTGATACGCAAATAACCTATATCATTATATACTTCATGTCGTACGGCACGAATTTTTATTATATCTCTTATTATTTTTATTTTTAATGCCTCTGGTTCGCCTTCTCTTCTAATTGTGATTTCTATTGGCTCTCCGACTTTTCCTCTCATTAAATCCACAGCTTCACTAAGGGTAAGCCCCATTACAGGTTCACCATCAATGTGAGTTATATAATCACCTGCCTGTACGCCCGCTCTAAAAGCTGGTGTATCATCAATAGGGGATACAACCTTTACAACCCCACTTTCCATTGTTACTTCAATACCAAGCCCACCAAACTCACCTTTGGTATTTATTTTCATATCCTTGAAATTTTCTTCGTTAAGATACGAAGAATGAGGGTCAAGGCTGGATAACATTCCATTTATAGCCGATTCTATTAATTCTTTATCTGATACTTCTTCAACATATTGCGCACGAACTCTTTCAAATACATCTCCAAAAAGGTTAAGCTGTTTATATGTTTCGCTTGTATCAATCGTTTTTATATTTGACTGCCCCGCGGTTCTATCTTCATCTGCTTTAACAGGAGAGGAAAAAGCAACTACTACTGCACATATAATCAATAAATTAGTTTTTATCTTTAACATATTATTTTAGTCCTTTGTTAATTAAAGTCCGGCTATTTTTCTGTTAGGATTCACAGGGCTACCATTATAACGAAGTTCGTAATATATGATAGAGCTATCAGAAGAATTTATAGCATATCCAACAGGTTCTCCAGATTTTATTTTCTGATTAGTGTCTGTTTCAAATTTTTCAAGCCCTGCTATAAGGCTATGATAGTTATTTGCATGTTCAATAATAATAATATTTCCGTAATTTTTAAAAATACCAGCATATCTAACAATACCATCCATCGGAGCAACAACCAATGCACCAGGTCGTGTTTTTATAGTTATCCCTTTACTTTTTGCGCCAATCTCATCTTTATCCCCAAAAGATGTTTTTATAACTCCAGAAGCAGGAAGTATAGCATCACCGCTATCTTCAATTAAATTATTAAAGTAATTTTTATGATTTTTTAGTGTGTTTTTAGCTCTTTTTGCTTTTTCTTCTTCTTGCAGTTTTTTTATCAAATCTTTCATATCTTTTGCTTTTCTACTTAATTTAGATAGTCTGATTTGAGTTTGTCTTATCGCTGTTTTATTACGATTCAGGAGATTCTTTTTTTGTGTTGTAAGTGATTTTAGCTCTTTTTGCTTCTTAACAAGCTCTTTTTGCTGAATTTCAAGATTTTTTCTATCATTTTTTTTTTTTTTTTGGATAGAGGCAAGTTTATCAAGCTGGGAAGAAAGTTTGTCCGAATGTTCTTTTACTATTGGAAGTATATTTTGCAATATTATACTCGATTGTGCTGCCTGATATGGACCACCAGGACGTAATATTATAGTTTCAGGTGGGGTTCTTTCCATTCTTTGCATAAGAAGTATAGTATCGGCAATTTCAGAATAATCTTGTTTTAGCCTATCTATAATTTGATTTTCTTCAGCTTTTAATTTTTCAAGACTATTTTCAGTTTTTGTTATATTTTCTTCATTCTTTCTTATTTCATTAGAAATTTTTATAAGTTTTTTTTGAAGTTTTTTTAAATTCTTTTCTAGATTTTTTGATTCTTTGGTAAGGTTTTGCTGTTTTTCTTTCTCATACTCTATATTTTTTTCTATATGAGTAAGATTTTCCTCTTTTTTTATAGGTAATAT
>JALTZE010000098.1 GCA_027051315.1 Micavibrio sp. | reverse complement strand
AAGGCTAATAAAGTGGCAAAACTAAAATCTCGCTACTTTAAAAATCCCCGAATTACAATTGAGAGCTTACGAGTTGCAAGTCGTTGCTAATAATGCAACGAGCCTGCATATTTTTTGAACGTAAATAGCCTGTTTAAGGCTATTTGGTTATTATTGTGATTATAAACCTAATTTTCTACAAACAGCATTAACGGTTGGAATTTCAGTTGCATCTTTATCTTTGCATATTGTCTTTACAGCTGCACTTGCGCTATTATTATCAACTGGTTGTGTTGAAGCAGTTTTTTCATCTGGTGCACTGCCGTTATTAAATGCTACAGCAAGCGCAAGAATCGTTGCTCCTACCGCTGATGCTGCTATTGCTGGAACTAATGCGGGATGACCTAACCTAACATTAATGCCATGTTCTTTAGCAATCTCCTTAATTATTTTGCGGGAGGTCTTTTTTGTAAAATATTCCCCATTATCGTATAAAATTGCTCCTGTTAATAAAGTATCGTTCCATAATTTAGTGTGGTTTTTAAGAGATACTAAATAAATTTTTACATTTGTCAGATTAGCACCTTCCAGATTAGCATCTCTCAGATTAGCACCTTTTAGATTAGCACCTATTAAATCAGCTTTTCTTAAATCAACGCCAGCTAGGTTTTTAGGTAATACTTCTCCTACTTCACATATAAAACGTGCAGCACCTTCTTGATTCTTATCTTTTAACCAAAGCTTATGTGCATGATAACGGCGTGCAAAGCTATTAGGGTCTTGAACATCGCCCCAATCTTCTCTACATTCTATATGATTATAATTTTCTTCTATTTTTGCAACTGCGGTCATTTTTATTACCTTTTCATATAATTAACATATATTTCTTAAATTCAAGAAATCTATTAACATAAATAAAATAATTATGTCAACTAACATTGGTAATAAAAGAAAAATATCTTACCTTTCTTTAAAGAAAACGATAAGAATATGAATAATATATAGACTCTATAGCTATATTTATAATTAGCTCTGAAATTATTTAAGATTCTATCAAATTAACCATAATTGCAAATATTGGTTAATGATTATTATTTGTATAATGCAGATTACAGGCCTTTTTTTGTTGTATCTATTTGTATTGTATTTATTAGGTTTGATATTTGTCCTTGGTTGCCGTGTTTTTTGTTCCAGACAATACCGATTGTTCTGGTGGGTTGCGGGTTTTTAAATTTTATTATTTTTAAATTTTTATTTTTGGGAATTGTTTCCAGGCACATTTGTGGGATTAGGGTAGAACCATAATTTTGTAAAACTAGTTGTATTAAAGTGTTAATGCTTGAAGCACGGATTGATTGATTTATATCTTTGCCTGATATGTGGCAGGCTTGCATTGCATGGTCTTTTAGACAATGACCATCTTCCATCATTAAAAGTTTGATATTTTTTGTTTCTTCTATTGTTATCATATCTGAAGTGATTCGTTTATTATCTTTATGGGTCAGAAGCAGGAAATCTTCTTTGAATAGTTCTGTTTGTTCAAGACCATGAGTTGGATATGGTAATGCCATTATTATTATATCTAACTCTTTGTTGTTTATGTGTTCTAGTAAATTTGCACTGAGATTTTCGATTATTTTTATTTCAAGCTCTGGAAGTTTTCTTTTTATAGCTGGTAATATTTGGGGAAGAAGATATGGGGCAATGGTCGGAATAATGCCCATTCTTAGGATGCCGCCTTTGGGATTTGTTATATGTTTTGCTTTTTCTGCTAATTTTTCATGATTATCTATAATTTCTTTGAATATGGGAAGTAGTTCTTCTCCTGCTGCGGTTAGAGAGATTTGTCTAGCACTTCTATCTACTAGCTGGAGATTTAATATTTGTTCAAGGTCTTGTATTGATGCGCTTAGGGTAGATTGTGTGATATAGCAGTTATTTGCTGCTTTGCTGAATGATTTTAGCTCTGAAAGAGATATAAAATATTGAATTTGTCTGGTTGTTGGGAAATGTTGCATGGGTTTGCTCCTTTTTTCCTCCTGCAAAATAATGTAATTATCTTTGAGATTAGTGATGATTTCTTAATATAGATTATATCGAAAAAAACGATAATATAAAGAGAAAAATATCGTTTGAGTTTGTTAATGAGATGATGCATGTTGTGAAAGTACTTATTATAACTTAACGAAAAATGGAGAATTGATATGTTGGGTGTAGGTGATTTAATACCTGAATTTGAAGTTGTCGGTGTAAAACCCGGTTTTAATAATCATGAAGAAAATGGTGAATCAGCGTTTGAAACAATAACAGAAAAAAGTTTCGAAGGTAAATGGAAGGTATTTTATTTTTATCCTAAGGATTTTACATTTGTGTGTCCTACGGAAATAGCTGAGTTTGCTAAGTTGAATGGTGAATTCGAAGACCGTGATTGCGTTGTTCTTGGCGGAAGTACAGATAATGAATTTTGTAAGCTTGCTTGGCGACGTGAGCATAAAGACCTAGATAAGCTTAATCAGTGGTCTTTTGCTGATACTAATGGGACTTTGGTTGATGGTCTTGGTGTTCGTGACCTTGAAGCTGGTGTATGTTTAAGAGCAACTTATATTGTTGACCCTCATAATGTTATTCAGCATGTATCTGTAAATAGCCTTAATGTGGGACGTAATCCTCAGGAAGTTCTTCGTATTCTTGATGCTTTACAGACTGATGAGCTTTGCCCATGTAACCGCCCTGCAGGTGGTGAAACACTTTAAATAGTTTTAAACGCCGTTTTTGTGTTTGATAGAAATGGCGTTTATTTTAAAATTACTTATGCGTTATGAAAAATGGAGCTAAATATGTCGATAGAAAATATAAAAAATGCATTGCCTGAATATGCTAAAGATTTGAAACTTAATTTATCAAATTTAATTATGGATGAAACATTGAATGCACAGCAAAAAGCGGGATGTTTTCTTGCTTGCGCAATGGCAAGTAGGAATAAAATTCTTGTAAAAAATATTATGGAAGAAGTTGAAAATCATCTTGATGAGTCGGCTTTAAATGGTGCTAAGGCTGCTGCTGCTATGATGGGAATGAATAATATATATTATCGTTTTGTGCATCTTGCCTCTAATAAAGAATATCAATCAATGCAAGCAAAATTGCGAATGAATATAATTGCAAATCCCGGAGTTGATAGAGCAGATTTTGAATTATGGTGTTTGGCAGTATCTGCTATAAATGGATGTGGTGCTTGTATAGATTCTCATGAAGCAATTCTTATCAAGCATGGATTTAGTAAAGAACAAGTACAAACTTCGATAAGAATTGCATCTGTTTTGCATGCTATAGCCTGTGTTTTTGATGCCGAAGAAGCTTTTAAATAAGCTGGTTTAGCATTTGATTTATAATATTTTTGAAGTCGTGGGAAGAGCCTTGGGCTTTGGAAAGTATCATTGCTCCTTCGACGACACTCAAAAACATGGCGGCGGCGTTTGTCCCTCTTCCTATTATCCTAAGGTCGCCGTCTTGTTTTCCTTGTTCCATTAGGTTAGATAGCCAGTTTCTTTGGTCTTCGAAATAGCCATTAATATCTTCTATTACTGCATCTGATAGACTATCTCTTTCCGCTGAAAGCATGGCTATTGGGCACATATTGCTACCATCATTTGATAATTCGTAATAAAGTTCAGTATAAGCGCGGAGTTTTCCTTTTGCATCCTCGTCTATTTCATCTATTTCAGAAAGATATTCTATCATTTTTGCTCTTTGCTGTTGTATTACGGCTTTGGCAAGGTCATTTTTGGTGGGGAAGTAATAATGTATTGATGAAGTACGTATGCCAACGATAGATGATATATCTTTATAGCTGAAACCATTAAACCCTAGGGTTTTTATAAGATTCTCCGCAGCTTTTAATATATCTGTTTTTGCATTATTTTTATTCTTTTTTGCTGCTGAGGTCATTTTGAATTTGTCCTTATATATTTACATTTACATTTATGTTATCGATTTATAAGTAGATAAAATATGTATTTTATCAATTTTTGCAAGAAACTTTTGCTTAAAAAAACATGTTAAAAAAAGCATGTTTTTTTAACATGTTCCAGAACAGGTTAAATTTGATTATATATTATGTACATTCTCAAGACAGTTCATTAAATCGATATTTATGTAGTAATTATCCCGTCCGATTTTTACTTTATGCATTAAGCCCAAATCTACTAAAGCATTTAAATATGTAGATGCTGTTTGTTTTGATAGATTTAATCCATATATAACATGATTAATTTTTGTGTATGGATGACTAAATATAATATTTAAAAAATCCTGACTATATATATTAGGCTTTTTATTTACGTAATATTCATTTTTTTCTTGATTATGTATTTTATTTCGTGTAGAAAATTATCAC
>JALTZE010000097.1 GCA_027051315.1 Micavibrio sp. | reverse complement strand
CTTCTTTTTTTCCCTTATCAAAAGCTTCCTTTTTTGCCTGTTCAAGCTCCTCTTCACTAAAAGTGGGAGGAGGGGGGATATCCTCGACCTCAGGTTCTTCGATTTCTGGTTCATCGAAGTTATTTAGGTCAAACATGTATTTTTCAATTTTTGTCATTATATCCTTAAATTAATAAATCAGCTCGTCTTCTTCACTACCACTTGCAACTGTAATTTCACCTCTGGCTTCAAGGTCTTTTGTGACATTAACGATATATGCCTGAGCTTCTTCAACTTCCTTAAGTCTTACAGGTCCCATTGCATCCATATCTTCTTTCATAATTTTTCCTGCACGCTCTGACATATTAGAGAAGAATAAATCACGCAAAGATTCAGTAGCTCCTTTAAGAGCTATTGGCAATTTATCTTTATCAACAGCCCTGATAAGTGTTTGAATGCTTGCAGGGTCAAGTTTGAGAAGGTCCTCGAAGGTAAACATAAGTGACCTTATCTTATCAGCCGCCTCAGGAGCAGATTGTTCAAGTGCTTCCATAAATTTTGTTTCAGTAGCACGTTCAAGCGAATTAAATATCTCCGCCATTAATTCATGGCTATCGCGTCTTTGTGTCCTTGAAAGATTAGCCATAAACTCCATACGTAGAGTTTTTTCCACATCTTCCAGAACTTCTTTTTGAACAGCCTCCATTCTTAACATTCTATGGATTACTTCCAAAGCAAATCCTTCTGGTAATAAAGATAGAACGCGCGCTGCATGTTCGGTTGAAATTTTTGATAAAACAACGGAAACGGTTTGCGGATATTCTTTTTGTAAGAAACTTGCTAATATTTCCTCATTAACATTACCAAGCTTTTCCCACATTGTCCTACCGGCAGGACCACGTATTTCTTCCATTATATTATCAACACGTTCCTTACCCAGAACCTTAGTGAGAAGCCTTTCCGTGCTATCTAATGTTCCAACAAGAGCATTTGTAGAGCTCATTTGTTCTGCAAAATCGACAAATAAACGCTCCACGACAGAGGAGCTTACCTTACCAAGATTAGCCATAGTCTGAGATATTTCCATTATCTCATCATCATCCATATGTTCGAAAATTCGGGCAGTATAATCCTCTCCCAAAGCTAGCATAAATATCGCTGCTTTTTCTGCGCCTGATAATGTTCTGTAATCCTCACGTGCTCGCATTGTAAACCCTTTTTTATCCGTCCTGACTCATCCAGCTTCTAAGTACAGAAACTGTTTCATTAGGATATGAATCAACAATATCTTCAACCTTTTTAACTGTTGATGCTTTAACTTTTCCTTCTACTTGTGTCATATCAATAAGTGCCTCATCTTCTTGTGATGATATAGCTTCTTTCGTATTTTTTTCTTCACTAGGAGCAGCCAAGGCAGGAGTAGTTTCTGCTGCTGCCAGCAGTTCTCTTTCCTCATCATCAAGCCGTGTTCCCATTCCTTCACTTGCTTCCAATATCCTACCTACCATTGGTTGTAATATTAACATGACGACCAAAAGAATAATAAAAGCAATCGTAAGCATTTCAGCAGTATCAAGTAAGGCACTTTTATCAAAACCAAAGATTTTATCAGGGTCTTCACTATCAAACTCGACACCTGCAAACTCCGCACTTACAACGCTTATTTCATCGCCTCTATCTTCATCAAATCCTATTGCTGATTTAACCAAACGGGTAATTTTATCAAGTTCTTCCTCGCTTCTTGGTTCATATATCTTGTTACCATTTTCATCAACGCTATATTTGCCATCAACAAGAACAGAAACAGTAAGCCGATTAACTTCTCCTACTTCTCTAACTGTATTTCTTATTGTTTTGCTTATTTCAAAATTTGTAGTTTCTTCTAATCTATTATTTTCAGATGAGGGGGAAGAATCAAGTAACAAGTCATTCCCAACTCCAGGTAAATTATTTTTTACCGAAACATCTTTTGCGGGAGGTTCTCTTTCCAATCCACTTTCTTCAACAGTTTGAGTGGACCTTACAACTTGCCCTTCTGGGTCATATATTTCTTCATTTGTACTGATTCTATCATAATTTATATCAGCATTAACTTTTGCGCTCACTTTGCCATAACCGACTATACGGCTTACAAGGTCCTCTATGGACATAACCATTCTTTGTTCAAGCTTTATGCGCATTTCTTCTGCCTTCACATTAGTAGAAGAACCAGCGATTTCCCCACCTCTGGCAAGAAGATTAAGATTCTGGTCAACTACAGATACATTATCAGGCTTTAGTCTGGGCACAGCATTCGAAACCAAAGATTGTATTGCTATTATTTGTTCATTTTCTAAAGTTTGACCAGGTTGAATTTCTACAACCACACTGGCACTTGCTGGTAAGCTTTCTCTGCTAAAAAGCTCTCTTTGAGGAAGTACAAGCAAGACTTTAGCTTTTCTTATTGATTTTAGTGAAGCTATAGTTCTGGAAAGCTCACCTTGTAAGGCTCTTACCTTATTAACATTTTGAACAAGCGTTGTTTCCCCAAAATTTGATTGTTTATCAAATATCTCGTACCCCATTGAGCCACCATTGGGAAGCCCAGCTTCAGCAAGTAACATACGAGCGCGACCTACATTATCTTCTGCCACCATTATTTTTCGACCATCTGATGATACTTTATACTTAATCTGAGTTTCTTCAAGTTTTGCAGAAATAGCAGCCGAATCAACATCAGAAAGGTCAGTATATAATAACTTCATATTAGGGGCAGAAATGCGAACCGAAACAAAAATAAAAAATATCAGCAACCCAAAAAGCACCGCTCCCATAATTCCTAAACGTGCGGGACCAAGATTTTTCAATGTTTCAAGAAAAGAATTCACGAAATAGTTACCTCAATTTTTAATACTCAATCTTTTAATATATAATCTTAATACACGAATCCAAAACCCGCCGCGAACCTTAATATGTGCAAAAGGGCAGCAAGCATGACTTTAACTAAAATATAGCGTAAAACAAATCACGCAAACACATTATAGCTTTTTTTTTATAAACTTTCTATAGTTGATTATCTCTTTGTTTTTAACTCTGGCTTCGAATGTAAAAAAATATATTTTAGTGGAAAAAAATATTTGACTTTTTGCTAACATAGATGATACTATAATAGTAGGTTAGTGTGCCTTATTGGGTTTTTGAATGGTGCACATAAAAGGTTAGGGTAAAATTATGATTGAGGCAGTCAATTCAGTATTGGCTAGTGCGCCTCTTATAAGGTCCGCAGTAGTTCAGGACAAACAGGCGCAGAACGTAGCCGGAGCAGTTGAGGGAGTTAAAGATTCTCCTCAAGCTCCTTATGTGAGCCCTTATGTATCATATGATGTTAATCTCGATGCAGCAGTTATCCAGTTCAGGGATTCTGATACTGGCGATGTTGTAGAGCAACTTCCCTCCAGATTATCGATAGAAGCTCAACGAAGAAATGAAGCCACAGATGAGGCAGATAGGGGGCAGTCTGCGGGAGGTAATGGACTTTTACAAGCGCAAGAAGCTGCAGCCTCCAATAGTGATACTGTTGCAGCAACATCATCAAGCTTATCTCCTTCTGTTGCATATGGTTCTTCTGATACCGCCAACGCGTCTAAGGCAGTTTCAGAAGAAATATCAAGTTTAAAAATAACGGTAGAAGCATAAAAGCACAATCATTTATAGCTAATTAGATACAGCTATGGCTCACATTGCAATGAAGAATTGATTTACCTGTTCGGTAAATTAAACACATAGCTAATTTAATAATAGAAATTTTGGTTTCTATAAGGAATAGCTATGTGAAGATATATTTGAATTTATTTTATTGTTAATTTATTGCATGGAGCATTTAAAGTTAAGCTTGTTCCTTCGTATGTAATAGTACATTCTTTAGGAGTTGCATCATTATCAACTGGTTGTGTTGAGGCTTTTTCATCTGGTGCACTGCCGTTATTAAATGCTACAGCAAGCGCAAGAATCGTTGCTCCTACCGCTGTTCCTGCTATTGCTGGAACTAATGTGGGATGACCTAACCTAACATTAATGCCATGTTCTTTAGCAATCTCCTTAATTATTTTGCAGGATTTTTCTTTTGTAAAATATTCATCATTATCGTGTAAAATTGCTCCTGCTAATATAGCATTGTTCCATAATTTAGTTTCGTTTTTAAGAGATACTAAATCAATTTTTACGCCTTCCAGATTAGCACCTGTCAGATTAGCTTTTCCTAAATCAACGCCAGCTAGGTTTTTAGGTAATACTTCTCTTATTCTACATACAAAACGTGCAGCACCTTCTTGATTTTTATCTTATAACCAAAGCTTATGTGCATGATAACGGCGTGCAAAACTATTAGGGTTTTGAACATCGCCCCAACCTTCTCTACATTCTATA
>JALTZE010000096.1 GCA_027051315.1 Micavibrio sp. | reverse complement strand
ATAAATTTAAAATGATATTCGAATCTAAAAAAACTGGTGTCCTTAGAAAACTAGCTATTTTCTGCCACATAATTATCAATATACTAAAGTCCCGTGGCTGAAATTCTGTTATTTTATTTTCACGATTTATTAACATTACTTACATATCTGGAACATTATTAAAAATAACAACAGAACCAGAACCCGTTTTTTTATCATAATATATTTTTGCAACAGGTCTTGGCGATAAATCTCTATATTGAGCAAGCAAAGTCCTCAAAGCCTTATCAAATTGCGACGTCATAGATACAGTTTCCTTTAAAGCATAATCATTTTTCAAAAGCCACTTTACTTGAAGATTTGCATCTTCACTCCATGCCTGTAACACTTCATGTAAGCTTGCACCTTTTAAAGCTATCCATTTTTGTGAATCATATATTGATTTTGCCTTATTACTAACAGTAACGGGACTAACATTACCTATATTTATATTATTCCTTCTTACATATACTGGTCTTTTTCCATTATGTTCTTTTATTTCTCCATTAGAAATAGGAACTATCTTAACCTCTGACTTACTAACTTTTCCTTCCTTTTTCACAACATTATTCATACCAAGCTCACCTAATATTTCCGACTGAACAGGTGCAGCAGGTAAAGCCTCCATATTTTTATCTAACTTATTTTTATTTGATGGAACTTCTATAATATCTGTCATTACTCCTTTCATAGCTCCCCTTGAAACCTTATATAACAACGCCTGAACAGCCTCATTAAAATCACCATCATACCCAATATCCTCAGGCAATTTTACAGAACCTTCCGCTGACCATATGAGGTCTGTTCCTGCTTTTTTTGACCATCTAGATAAAACATCTTTTAAATCTTCCCCTCTTTTTGCTTCCCATTCATAAGATTTCTTTTCAGAATGATTTTTAAAAACCGTCCCTTTATCAGATAAGGTTATATCAGCTTCAAAACTTATCTGGTTATCACCTGCATTTTCAGATGATTGCTTTGCCACTTTATTATTCGCATTAGAATTTCCATTAAGGCAATCAGCTATTCTCATTAATCCAGCCTTAATATCCCCACCAAAATATTTATATTTTTCTCCATTAAAATTAACAATTATCGGGGCATTATAAGCAGAAGATTCCAATATTTTATATACAGCAATTGAATCAACAAATTTCCCCATTATAGTATTATCATCAAGCTTTCTTACCTCTGTTGCCATATTTTCTGTTCCTAAAAAAGAAACACCCAATTCTAATTCATCACTGCTATAATAACCAACAATGGAAAAACCAGGAATTCTTTCCTTACCACCTGTAAATCTGATAACAGTACCATCATCAAATTTGCTTGTCATAACGCACAATGACGGCTTACTACCTTGTATATTTCCAATAGAAAGAGGAGTAACCTGCCACGCTGTAACTGGGTTATAGCTATCTTCTGCATATGAATTAAAAGGAAAAAACACAACAAATAATAAAAATAAAATATGCCTAAACAGCATCACAACATTCCTCTTTTATATAAAATGATAATCAAATCTAGTAAGAGAAAAGAATAAAGGCAAGTCTATTTTTCTTTATCATTATCAATTCTGTGTGCTAATGAAGCTTCCAAAAAGCCATCTATATCACCATCAAGAACAGCAGATGATTGATTAGTTTCATAATTTGTCCTTAAATCCTTTATCATCTGATAGGGATGAAGAACATAAGACCTAATTTGATGTCCCCAACCTATATCGGTTTTTTCCGTATATTCCCCTTGAGCTTCTTCTTCTCTTTTTTGTAATTCAGCTTCATATAATTTCGCTTTTAACATTTCCATAGCAGCCGCTTTATTTTGATGCTGGGAGCGTCCAGATTGGCACGCGGCAACAATTCCTGTTGGAATATGCGTTATTCTAACAGCCGAATCAGTTGTATTAACATGTTGCCCCCCTGCTCCTTGCGACCTGTATGTATCAATTCGCAAATCTTTATCTTCAATTTCAATTTCAATTGAATCATCAATCACAGGCGAAACATGCACAGAAGCAAAACTAGTATGCCTTCTAGCATTAGAATCAAAAGGAGAAATTCTCACAAGCCGATGAACCCCGCTTTCAGATTTAAGCCAACCATAAATCATATCACCTTCTATTTTAATAGTAGTAGATTTTATACCAGCGACTTCTCCATCACTTTCTTCTAATATCGTTACCTTATATCCATGTTTTTCAGCCCATCTTATATACATTCTAAGCAACATAGCAGCCCAATCCTGAGCTTCCGTACCACCAGAACCTGCATTTACTTCCAAATAAGCATCTAATTTATCAGCTTCACCAGATAACATGGTAATAAGCTGCATTTTTTCTGCTTCTTCTTGTAATTTAGTGATTATTTTCTCAGATTCAGCAACAATATCCTCATCGCCCTCAGCCTCGCCAAGTTCAATCATAGCTATATTATCTTCTAAATCTTGTTCTAATGATTTGACTGCGGAAATTTTGTCATTCAACAAAGTTCTTTCTTTCATTACTTTTTGTGCTTTTTCCTGATTATTCCAAAATTCTGGGTCTTCACAAAAAGAATCAAGTTCATCTAATCTTAAAAGAGCATTATCCCAGTCAAAGATGCCTCCTTAAAAGAGATATAACCTCTCTTATCTGTTTTGCTGAATGTTCAATTTCCGCTTTCATTATTAGATTTCCTACATCATGTATATTATTATGCCGCTTCGGCAATTTCGCCTTCTACTGACTGTGTAAAATGTGTCATCATAGTAGATATAAATTTATTCATATCATCTCTTTTACCTGTCATAAGATTACCCCAAACAACAATATCATCACTTGACCATATAGCGCCTTGCTCTTCAGCTGGCAAACGCATATTTTCATTTCCACTTACATAATAGCTTTCAATTTGCCCTGAATGAATCATAAGATTCAAAGCATCTCCAATAACTGCAACAGGTTTATGACCTATCATAAAACCACTTATAAATCTTTTTGTATGGGCTGTAGTTTTCAATTTTTCATGACTTGCTAAACCATCTGCAATAACAAGCATATCATAATCAGCAGCCAAAGCTTCATTTAGAGATTTATCAATTGCAAAATTATGTCCCCAACCTTTATCATTTATAGTACCGATAAGCCCAGAACCTACACCTACCATTGATATAGAAGCACCACTATCTAGCAAAGCCCTCTGGCTAAGTAAAATATCATCTTCCATACAGCCATTTGCTGCTAAAATTGCTACTTTCATACCTGATAAAGGTTTACCCATAAATTTCCTCCTAATTTTTTTTGTGAATATGTGAATAGCGGAAATATTATTTCCTCTCTAGAACCTGCGGGATGAATAATAGGATTCATGTATAAAGTCAAGTTTTTATGCAAAAAAGCTGTAAATCAAAAAAAATCCACTGATTTAATTATTTTTTATAAAACATATCTTTACAATTCGAATCATATGATTATAACAATCATTATCTATAAATTTTACAGGCACTTTATTGTGAAGGAGCAAAATATGAAATTCTTGCGTGGAACAACATTGGCTATACTAGGAGTATTATCTTTAGGAGCATGTTCTGGTTTTAACAGCCATACAGAGGTTGAGGCATTAAACGAAGTGGAAGCTATAGGCAGCCCCTTTACAAAAAAACTTGCCTCAGAATATCGTGATTACGCCAATAATGAACAAAATATTATGTTTGATTATCCTGATGCTCTACATTTTGCTAGAAAAGGATTAGCAGCAGCAGCAGGCGAAGTTGTAATGCCAGAACCTGTTGGCGATTGGAACTTAAGTGCAGAAGATATAGAAGAACTTTCCGAAGCAAGAGCACGACTAATAGTGGCATTTGATTTAGGAGCAAGAGAAATAGCACCAGAAGAAACAGCAATAGCACAGGCAAAATTTGATTGCTGGATAGAAAGACAAGAAGAAGATTGGCATGGTGATGGCGCAAAAGGATGTCGTACTGCTTATCTTGAAACTATGAAAACTTTGGAAGGTCTTCTTCAAACACAACCTTCCGAACCAGTTGAACCAGAAGTAATGGAACCAATTGCAAGCGAAGTTGTAGTAGAAACAAAACCAGAAGAGCCAATGGCAATTGAAGATGCCATGTATCTTGTATTCTTTGATTTTGACTCATCAAAAATTAGTGCTGGTGCAAGAAATGTTGTAAGTGCCGTTGTTGAAGAAATTTCAAAACGCAACAACATAAAAGCAATCAACGTAGTTGGGCACACAGATACATCAGGACCAAGCGAATATAATGATAAACTAGCTATGAGACGTGCAAAATCAGTGAAAAACTCTCTTATAGAAATGGGCGTACCTGCTGATATGATTAAAATATCAAGTAAAGGTGAAACAGAGCTTCTTGTTCAAACACCA